>NZ_DBLXSO010000021.1:0-50701 GCF_057878315.1 Jutongia sp.
GTCCGAAATAGCTGAGCTCACCTACGGAGCTCAGTCGTACGGATGCGTATTTATCAAAGCATTGCAAAGCAAAGACTTTTCAGAAATCCTACTGATCTGCGTCAATTTTAATACCACCAGCTCACGGTTATTCAAAAAATCAAGGCAAAAAACCAAATTAGGCTTCGGACATAAGAAATAGTATGGGCGCAGTGATATATTTTATGTGCGAAGTTTGAGTATGTAAGAAAAGAAGGAGGCTGAACAATTCATGTCCGGTCTCCTTTTTGATGATTTCGTTTTAAAATTTCTATTTCTTTCTGAATACTTCAAACATCCGATCATGCTTTTTTGCAAATTTTGCAGCTTCGGAATGCTTTGGTGCATGGATCACCACATGTCGACAAAAGAGAAATGCCGATCTGCCAATTTTCGTTTGTTTTCCGGGAATGGTAGCATTTTTAAGTTTTTTACAGCCATTAAATGCTCCTTCTCCAATGTGTTTTAGCTTCTTCGGGAAAAACACATTCTCAATATGTTCATTGGCTCGAAATGCTGATTCCTGAATGTGGCGGACAGATTTTGGAACTACAAATGTTTGATCTGTCTTATATTCCGGGTAATTCAGGAGTGTTTTCTTGTGCCTGTCATATAAAACGCCGTCTTTGGAAGAAAATTTCTTGTTATGGGGTGAAACCTGTATGGCAGAGACTCCGGCAATCTGTGATTTTCTAAAGTTGGTAAATTGGGAACCAAGATACAGCGTAAGGGATTTGCATCCGCTAAAGGTATCCCAGTCAATTGCTTTTAACGAATTTGGCAAATGAAGCTCTTTAAGCTTCTTACAGTGTAAAAAGCTCCCGCTATACCAGAGATCATCCGGATACATGCCCATTTCTCCGTAGGGGCTGTCGATTTTGTAAAGCTTTGAGTGATTGCTCAAATGTACATATTCCAGATTACGGCAGTAACAGAAAGCTCCACCTTTGATCCGGCGGACAGAGTCGGGAATCGTCACTTCTTTTAATGGTGTATTGTAGGTAAATGCAAAGGTCCCGATACATTTTGTGTCAGGAGCTATTTCTGCCGTTTTGGTATGTTGATATTGAAAATAGAGACACTTCTGTTTCTTCTGGTACAGACCTCCGTATTTTGTTTCCAAATATTTATTTTCAGAGGAAAGCTCAATGCTTTGTAAGTTTTTACATCCGGCAAAGCTGCCATTTCCGATGGTACGCAGATTTTTTCCGATATGGATCGATCTTAACTGTCTGCAGTAAAAAAAGCATTCTTTTCCCACGGATACTACTTTGTCCGGAATGGTGAGTTCCTGCAGCGACTGGCAATTATAAAATGCATAGTCGTTAATTTTTTTGATGGTATTTGGCAGGGTGATTTTTTTGACATTGCGAAAAGCTGCAAATGCGCCTTTATTGATGACGGTAATTCCCGGTTTTACTACAATTTCTTTTACTTTTCGCTCATTAAAATTTAACTGGATACCATTATGTTCGTCGAATTTTCGTTCATTATCGATCCAGTCTTCTGTTTGTTCAGCATACATTTCCTCGGTTCCTTTAATAGTCAGAACGTGTGTTTTGCGATTATAGATCCATTTTGCATTCTTTGGTTTTGGTGAGGCAGATGGAGTTTTCTGTACCCTAGGAGTTGGAGAAATCGAAGGAGATAATTCATTGGCTGCCGGCGCTGTGCTGGAAGCTGTCTCTTGCAGTGAAGTGTCCGGAGATGTTATTGCCTGCTTTGTAGATGAATTTTGGGCGGATTTACAGCCGGAAATTAACAGCATGACTATCGAAAAAACAAGAAAAGATTTTAAAAACCGCATTATGATCCACTCCTTCCATTCATAATGGATTGTTTCATTTATTATATATCAGGGAGCAGGAAACTTCAAGAATGATCACGGAGATTTTGTTTTGTTGATTAAAAAAAGGAGTGCCCTTCCAATGAAGAGCACTCCCTGTATATAAAAGATTCATTCTAAATATGTCCGACTTCTGCGGTTTCTTAGAACTTGCCAGCGTCAGCAGCTTCCTGTACAGCTACTGCTACAGCAACTGTCATACCAACCATAGGGTTGTTACCTGCACCGATCAGACCCATCATCTCAACGTGAGCCGGTACAGAAGAAGAACCTGCGAACTGTGCATCACTATGCATACGGCCAAGTGTATCAGTCATACCATAGGAAGCAGGACCTGCTGCCATGTTATCCGGGTGAAGGGTACGTCCTGTACCACCACCGGAAGCAACTGAGAAGTACTTCTTACCCTGCTCCAGGCACTCCTTCTTGTAAGTACCTGCAACCGGATGCTGGAAACGTGTAGGGTTTGTAGAGTTACCTGTGATAGATACGTCTACGCCCTCTTTGTGCATGATAGCAACACCCTCTGGTACAGAGTTTGCACCGTAGCAGTTAACCTTTGCACGAAGTCCCTCAGAATAAGACTTACGGAATACTTCCTTAACCTCGTTTGTATATGGATCATACTCTGTCTCAACGAATGTGAATCCATTGATACGGGAGATGATCTGAGCAGCATCCTTACCAAGACCGTTTAAGATGACACGAAGTGGCTCTTTACGAACCTTGTTAGCCTTCTCTGCGATACCGATAGCACCCTCAGCGGCTGCGAATGACTCATGACCTGCAAGGAATGCGAAGCACTTGGTATCTTCCTCAAGGAGCATTTTACCAAGGTTACCATGTCCTAAACCTACCTTACGTGTATCTGCAACAGAACCAGGGATACAGAAAGACTGAAGTCCCTCTCCGATTGCTGCTGCTGCTTCTGATGCCTTACGGCAGTTTTTCTTGATTGCGATTGCTGCACCTACGATGTATGCCCAGCAAGCGTTCTCGAAACAAATTGGCTGGATTCCCTTTACCTGATTGTAAACATCAAGTCCAGCATCCTTTGTAATTTTCTCTGCTTCTTCAATGGAAGAAATGCCATAGCTGTTCAACACTTTGTTGATCTGGTCGATTCTTCTCTCATATGATTCAAATAATGCCATGATTCGTTTGCCTCCTTTTCTTTATTTTGCGATCTCTTCATCAGTTCTCGGATCAATGAGCTTCACTGCGTCAGCAACACGTCCGTACTGTCCGGATGCCTTGTCCCATGCAGTATTAGGATCATCACCCTTCTTGATGAAATCTGTCATCTTACCAAGGTTTACAAACTTATAACCAATGATCATATCCTCATCATCCAATGCGATTGCAGTAACATAACCCTCTGCCATCTCTAAGTAACGAGGTCCCTTCTTCAGAGTACCATACATAGTACCAACCTGAGAACGAAGACCCTTTCCAAGATCCTCAAGACCGGCACCGATAGCAAGTCCATCCTCAGAGAATGCACTCTGGGAACGACCATAAACGATCTGAAGGAATAACTCTCTCATTGCTGTATTGATCGCATCACAAACCAAGTCAGTATTGAGTGCCTCCATAACAGTCAGACCCGGGAGAATCTCAGCAGCCATAGCTGCGGAATGTGTCATACCTGAACATCCAACAGTCTCAACGAGAGCCTCCTGAATGATACCTTCCTTTACATTAAGGCTCAGCTTGCAGCAGCCCTGCTGAGGTGCGCACCAGCCAATACCATGTGTAAAACCGGAAATATCCTTAACTTCCTTTGCCTGAACCCATTTTGCTTCCTCAGGGATTGGTGCAGCTCCATGATGCACACCCTGGGCAACAGGGCACATGTTTTCTACTTCCTGTGAATAAACCATGATTTTGCTCCTTTCAATATGCTTTTTATCTGCGGCATCACCGCAGTCCTAATTACATTTTCGCACAAAATTCCTATTTAGTCTACACTTTTTGACAAAAAAACTCACCAAAAATTTTAATAGGTGAGTTTTCATTAATGTGAAAAGGCATCTCCGGGTGGAAATGACTGCTGTAATCGGTGTGATTAAATGGACTTTTCGACAATCTCGCCCTGACGCTTGTAGATACTTCCTTTCGGAATATATCCTCTGACCATGGATAACGGATAAACATTGGTGTTGCTTCCGATGATGGTGCCCGGGTTTAATACGCTGTTGCAGCCGACCTCAACAAAGTTGCCAAGGATCGCCCCCATCTTTTTGAGTCCGGTCGCAATCACGTCATCGTTGTAGCGGATCGTTACCTTTGTCTTGTCGGACTTGACATTGGAGGTGATCGAGCCAGCTCCCATGTGTGATTTGTAGCCGAGAATGGAGTCGCCAACATAGTTATAATGCGGCACCTGTACATTATTGAACAGGATCACGTTCTTTAATTCGGTGGAGTTGCCGACAACGCAGTTCTCTCCTACAATGGCGTTACCGCGGATAAAGGCGCACTGACGGATCTCGGCATTCTTTCCGATGATACATGGTCCGTTGATGGATGCGGTCGGTGCCACGGTAGCGGATTTCGCGATCCAGATATTCTCCTCTTTCTGCTCGTATTCCTCCGGAGACAGCGTAGCTCCAAGTGTCAGAATGAACGCTCCGATGTGAGGAAGTACCTCCCATGGAAACTCGCGGTCCGTAAAAATATCACTTGCGATCGTCTCATCAAAGTTAAAAAGATTCTTGTTTTTTAATGCATCGTACATGATAATCCTCCCTATTGATTTACTTCTTGTAATAAACAGCGGCTTCGTCGAACTTTTTGCGCAGATAGCTCTGGTTATTCAGTCCCTTGACGCCGTTGACCCATTTGGCAATGTAATTTTCGAGCTTCTGCATATATTCCTCTTCCGTGATGGTTCCCTCTGCCATGTAGGTAAGACCCTTCTCCCAACTTGCGGTAAGCTCAGGGTTAAGCAGGGAACGGATGGAGGAATCAACGACATCGTAGACCATTTCTCCGAGAAATTCCGGCGTGATGATCTGTGTCTTTTTGTTGAGCTTTAAGTATTTCTTGGTGACAAGCTTGCTTAAGATCTCTGCACGGGTGGCACTGGTGCCGATACCGCTTCCTTTGATCTGGGAGCGAAGCTCCTCATCCTCGATCAGCTGACCGGCATTTTCCATGGCAAGGATCAGCGAACCGGAGTTGTAACGTTTCGGCGGAGAGGTCTCCCCCTCCTTGATCTCGAGTCGGTTCAGATCGATCACGGTTCCTTTGCGGATCTGCTTCATCAGCGCGATCAGTGCCTCATCGAAGGTATCCTTTTCTTCCTCGGCGGATGCGTTGTCCGCATTTGCTGCGTCTGCGTCTCGGTTTGCCTGCTTCTTTTTGGAAAAGGAGGCGTCTGCGATCTCCAGATAACCCTGCTGCAGCATGATACGGATGCCGGAGAAGAAGCGTTCGTTTCCGCAAACGGCAGTCAGACTGATCTTCTGATATTCTGCCGGTGGATAGAAAATACAGAGGAAACGCCGCACGATCACCTCATAAACGCGCTGCGTTGTCAGGCTTGTGCTTTTCAGGGCACCAAAGCCCTGTCCGGTCGGAATGATCGCATAATGGTCGGTGATCTTTTTGTCATCACAGTATCTGGTGGAGGCAATCTTCTGGTAGCTTGTGCCGGATAAGATCTTCTCTGCAATCTCACGCACGATCGGATAATTGCGCAGTCCGCCGATATTTTTGTGGATCTCCTTGGAGACGGCAGTCGAGAGCACACGGGCGTCTGTTCTTGGATATGTAACCAGCTTTTTCTCGTAAAGCTCCTGAACGATCTTTAAGGTTTCGTCCGGGCTGATCTTGAAAAGCTTGGAGCAGACGTTCTGCAGCTCTGCCAAGTTAAATAATAACGGCGGGTTCTTTTTTTCTTTCTTGCGCTCGATCTTTTCGACAACAGCGGTGCCGGCTTCGGCAGGCGGCTCCGGAAGAAAGCAGCCATCTCCGTCTTCCTTCGGATAGCCTAAGTTCTGACAAAGGATGGCGGCATCAGTCCGTTCCTTGAAGCCGTTTTCTTTGTAAAGCTTCGGAGACTGGTAGTAATCGGAGCCATCAACGCTTCGCCACTCGCCGTCAAATTCCTTTCCCTCGTAGGAGCAGTGACCGATTACACGGTAAAACGGTGTCTTGACAAAGCTTCTGATCTCCCGCTCCCGCCGCACGACCATACCGAGAACGCAGGTCATGACACGACCGACCGCGATGGCGGCGTACTTGGCGCCTTTCCGGTAATTCATAATGGTCTGGCTGTATTTCAGTGAAAGCACGCGGGAGAAATTGATTCCCATCAGATAGTCTTCCTTGGCGCGCAGATAAGCGGAGGCTGCGAGATTATCATATTCTGACAACGGCTTTGCCTCGCGGATCCCGCGGCGGATCTCCTCCTCTGTCTGGGAATCGATCCAGACACGGCGCTTATCCTTGGTGTCCGGCACCTCTGCCATCTGATCGACAAGGCGGTAGATATATTCTCCTTCGCGTCCGGAGTCAGTACAGACATAAATTCGTTCCACATCGGGACGGTTTAGCAGACCCTTGACGATATTAAACTGCTTTCGGACATCCGGGATCAGCTCGTAGAGAAACTCATCCGGCATAAAAGGAATGGTGTTTAGTGACCACTTCTTCAGTGCCGGATCATAGACCTCCGGATAACTCATCGTCACAAGATGTCCCACACACCATGTGACTACATAATCATTGGATTCCAGATAACCGTTGCCTGCGTTGCCGTTGACGCCGAGCGTTTTGGCAAATTCTCTCGCAACACTTGGTTTTTCTGCGATAAATAACTCTTTTCCCATAAGTAACTATTCAGCGTGAATGCTGCTGTTTCCCTTCTGAACCTCTGCCCATGCATTGCAGCCGAAAATGATCCCGACGATCGCGATTCCGGTCAGGCAGACATATTTTACAATCTTGGTGACATTAACTTCAACGTGGACGGATGATCCACTTGTCTGTTCTGTTTTATTCTTGCACATAATATCCACTCCTTTTTAAAACTGCAGGCTCCGGGCAATCAGCATAAAACGCATCATTTTCCTTTGTTATGCGTATACCCGGTTGCAGCGCCTGTTAATTAAAATCCTAATTCCTCACCGACCAGGATAACTTTGATCCGGTCCGGAATGCGTGAAAATCTGGTGACAACCGTCTGGGCGCAGATGCAGTCGCTGCTCAGACAGTCTGCACAGCGTCCGTACTGGGCGCATGGTGTCTTCAGACCAAGACGCAGAGAGTTTGGCGGGGCTGCCATGTTATGGACTCTGGCAATGCCGCTTCGCACATCGGGAACGATCTTATTCATGCCTGCGATCACGATAACCTGCTGTGGTCCGTGGCAGAGACAGGCAACACGGTTGCCGACGCCGTCAATATTAACAAGCTCTCCATCCAATGTGATGGCATTGGAACTCATAAAATAGACATCGGAGGTCACGATCTTGCCATACATCTCCCTTTTCTCTTCGGGAGTGACTGCGCTGGCACGGTCATACAGGGTGTAGTCGGATTCCATCAGATCGTCGATCAGACCGATTTCAAGCAGCGTTTCGGAGCCGCCCCAGGAAATGGTGCAGCCGGGTGTCAGAAAACGTTTTGCCTTGGCATTAGCCTCCTCGCGGTCTGTACAATAGTATCCCTCGATTCCTCTTGTGTTAAACTTGCCGATGATATTTTCTGCGATATTTTCATAGTATTCCTGTTTGTATATCATAAAGATCTCCCTTTCTATCTGCATCCGGTGACATACGCTGTACCGGATTAGAAAAGCATAGGCACCTTTTGATAAAGGTGCCCCGCTCATGTATTGCTATGGAAGAAATTACTCGTATAATGGGTATTTGTCGGTCAGTCCCTTTACGATTGCTGTTGCTTTCTCCTTATTGCCCTCCGGATCATTTACCATCAGTGCAATTGCCTCTGCAACCTGATCCATATCGTCAGTATTGAAGCCTCTTGTTGTTACGGCTGCTGTACCAAGACGGATACCGCTTGTAACAAATGGAGACTGTGGATCGTTCGGAATGGTGTTCTTGTTGCAGGTGATATGAGCTTCATCAAGCCACTTCTCTACTTCTTTACCGGTCAGCCCCTTATCGGCAAGATCAACTAACATCAGATGGTTGTCTGTACCGCCGGATACGATCTTAAGTCCACGGCTCTGAAGACCTTTTGCCAGTGCCTGTGCATTGTCAATGATGTTCTTGCCGTACTCTTTAAAGCTTGGATCAAGTGCTTCCTTGAAGCAGACAGCCTTTGCGGCGATCACATGCATCAGAGGTCCGCCCTGGATTCCCGGGAAAAGAGCCTTGTTAAGCTTATGCTCCTCTGCAAATTCCTTGCTGGAAAGGATCATACCACCTCTAGGTCCGCGCAGTGTCTTATGTGTTGTGGTTGTTGTAACATGTGCATATGGAATCGGGCTCTCATGATAGCCTGCAGCGACAAGTCCCGCAATATGAGCCATATCAACCATCAGAAAAGCACCAACTTCATCGGCGATCTCGCGGAAACGCTTGAAGTCGATCTTTCTGGCATATGCACTTGCACCAGCTACGATCAGCTTTGGCTGACATTCCTTTGCGATGCGCTCTACCTCATCATAGTCGATGAAGCCTTCGTCGTTGACACCATAAGGAACACAGTGGAAGTATTTACCGGAAAGGTTAACAGGGCTTCCGTGTGTCAGATGTCCGCCGTGATCCAGGTTCATTCCCATGAAAGTATCACCCGGATTCATGAGTGCAAAAAATACAGTCATATTTGCCTGAGCACCGGAATGTGGCTGTACATTTGCGTAAGTGCAGCCGAACAGCTTCATGGCTCTGTCTCTGGCAAGATCCTCTACTACATCAACGTGCTGGCATCCGCCGTAATAACGCTTGCCCGGATAACCCTCTGCATACTTATTGGTGAGAGTGCTTCCCATAGCAGACATTACTGCCTTGCTGACAAGGTTCTCAGATGCGATCAGCTCGATGTTCTCGCGCTGTCTGTTGGTCTCAGCAGTGATCGCTGCTGCAATTTCAGGATCAAAGTTTTCTACGTCAGAAAATGGATACATGTTTTCTCCTCCTTATGATTTGAGTATGTAAATAATATGAGTACTGTTTCATTCAGAAAGAATTATTCTGCATCGTCAATCGCCTTACCGATGTCGTGACGCATATATTTGTTTTCGAAAGAAATCCATTCGGTTGCTTCATAGGCGTTCTTTCTGGCTTCCTTTAAGTCTTTGCCTTTGGCGGTCACACCGAGAACACGTCCGCCGTTCGTAACGATTCCCTCGTCTGTAAGCTTGGTGCCTGCATGGAATACATAGTAACCGTCCTTGTCGTCAAACTTCTCCAAACCGGAGATCAGCTTGCCCTTCTCGTAGTGCTCCGGATATCCGTCAGATGCAAGCACAACACAGACTGCCGCATTATCCTCGAACTGCAGATCGATCTGATCCAGCTTGCCGTCGATGCAGGCGTCGATCACATCAATGATATCGTTCTTCATACGCGGAAGAACAACCTGTGCCTCCGGATCGCCGAAACGTGCGTTGTACTCGAGTACCTTTGGACCGTCTGCGGTCATCATGAGCCCGACGAAAAGAATACCGACGAAATCTCTGCCCTCTGCTTTCATGGCATCCATGGTTGGCTGATATATCTTCTCTTCACAGAACTTCTGAATCTCCTCTGTATAGAACGGGCTTGGGGAGAAAGTTCCCATTCCACCAGTATTTAAGCCCTGATCGCCGTCCTTTGCTCTCTTGTGATCCTGCGCACTTGTCATTGGCTTGATATGTGTGCCATCGCAGAAACAGAGAACGGAAGCCTCGCGACCAACCATAAAGTCCTCGATGACAACGGTATCACCGGCATCACCGAACTGCTTGTCTAACATCAGTGTAGCAATTCCTGCCTCGGCCTCTTCAAGATTCTGACAGATCAAAACACCCTTTCCGAGTGCAAGACCGTCAGCCTTTAATACGATCGGGAAATTACATCCGCCAAGATACAGAAGCGCCTCTTCCGGGGAGTGGAATGTCTCGTAGTGACAGGTTGGGATGTTGTATTTCTTCATCAGATCTTTGGAAAAGCTCTTGGAGCCTTCGATGATCGCTGCATTCTTGCGTGGTCCGAAGACACGAAGTCCTCTCTCCTCAAATACATCAACAATACCGCCAACCAGAGGATCGTCCATACCGATAATGGTCAGGTCGATCTCATTTTCCTGAGCGAAATCTGCAAGCTTGTCAAATTCCATCGCTGTGATATTAACACACTCTGCAATCTGGGCGATTCCACCGTTGCCCGGAGCACAGTAGATCTTGTCTACTCTCTTACTCTGGGACACACTCCATGCAATGGCATGCTCGCGTCCGCCGCTGCCTACGATTAATACTTTCATAATGTCTATGCCTCCTGTTCCTTGATGTGTGCAATGCCGTCTTCTACAGTTACTTTTCCGGCACCGATCAGATCAATTGCCTTTGGAAGAATCTTCCACTCTGCCTGTTCCATAACACGGCGCTGGAGGATCTCAGGGGTATCTCCCTCATGAACCTCAACAGCCTTCTGCAAAATGATCGGACCATGGTCTGCCTTTTCATCCACGAAATGAACGGTTGCTCCGGTTACCTTGTTGCCCATGGAAAGGACGCTCTCATGAACTTTAAGACCGTAATATCCCATACCGCAGTGTGCCGGGATCAGGGATGGATGAATGTTAATGATACGGTTATGATATGTCTCGATCATTTTGGCAGGTACGATCACCAGATAACCGGCAAGTACCACCAGATCGATATGATATTCGTCTAATGTATGTAACATTGCGTCTGCAAAGTCGTCCCTGGAATCAAAGGACTTTGGATTGATGCATTTTGCCGGAATGCCTGCGGCTGCAGCGCGCTCCAGAGCATATGCGTTTTCTTTGTTGCTGATGACAACAGCAATCTCTGTATTATGAATGGTGCCGTCTGAAACAGCATCGATGATCGCCTGAAGGTTTGTTCCTCCACCGGATACACATACTGCAATCTTCTGCATAAGTCTCCTCCATATTGTGCTGTCTGCGGGAATTTTATACCAGATCGATTCCCTTTTCGCCCTCTGCAATCTCACCAACGATAAATGCCTTCTGACCGGACTTGTTAACAAGCTCAACTGTTTTATCAGCGTCTGCTGCGTCTACAGCGAGAAGCATACCGATACCCATGTTGTAGGTGTTGTACATCATCTCTTTGGCGATGTTACCATCTTTGGAAAGCATATCAAAGATCGGAGGGATCGGATAGCTGTCTGCCTTTACCCTGGCACGAACGCCCTCATGAAGCATTCTAGGGATATTCTCATAGAATCCGCCGCCTGTGATGTGGCTGCAGCCCTTGATCGTTACACCGCCCTCTTTGACGCTCTTTAATGCCTTAACATAGATAATGGTTGGTGTGAGGATCGTCTCACCCAGTGTCTTGCCGCCGAGACATTCATAAGAACGGTTCAGATTGTCTTTCTTGATATCGAAAACCTTACGAACCAGAGAATAACCGTTGCTGTGAATTCCGGAGGAAGCGATTCCTACCAGTACGTCTCCCTTTGCGATAGTCTTTCCTGTGATCATCTTGTCTCTGTCTACGATACCAACGGCAAAACCGGCAAGATCATACTCGTCAACCGGATAAAAGCCCGGCATCTCTGCTGTCTCACCACCGATCAGCGCAGCGTCAGATTGACGACACCCTTCTGCAACACCGCTCACGATTTGTGCAATCTTCTCGGGCTCGTTCTTGCCGCATGCGATATAATCTAAGAAAAATAATGGCTCTCCACCGGCACATGCAATGTCGTTTACACACATTGCCACGCAGTCGATGCCAATCGTGTCGTGCTTGTCCAACTCAAAGGCAATTTTTAACTTGGTTCCTACTCCGTCTGTACCGGAAACCAGAGTCGGATGCTCCATCCCCTTAAAACTGTCCAGGGAAAATGCCCCCGAAAATCCACCAATATCTGTCAGCACCTCACTTCTCATTGTGCTGGCAACATGCTTTTTCATAAGCTCTACTGCCTTATAGCCCGCCTCAATGTCAACGCCTGCATTCTTGTAGTCCATGATAAGCCTCCTCTGTTTGTATTTATATCTTCACTTAATCAAAGATATTATTATTGTAGCACAAAGAAAATTGTTTGTCATTTATTTTTTAAGGAAACAATATACGCGCAAGCTTTGATGGCGTTTTATCGAGATATCCGCGAATTGTCACCCGGCGCTTGACAGTGACAGTCAGTGCACCCGACTGATCGGTACGAAAAATCCCGGCATGGCAATTTTTCAGACGCTGCAAAAGCTCCTTGTGGGGATGTCCGTACCGGTTATGTCTGCCACAGGAGATCAGGGCGTATTCCGGACGGATCAGGGACAACAGTTCTTCATCGGAGGAGTTTTTGGAGCCGTGATGCGCAATCTTTAGTAACGTATAATGCTCCGGGATGTTGTAGGCTTTTCGGAGGGAGGCAGACGCAAGGATACGGCGTACCTCCTCTTCTCCTTCTCCGGCCAGGTCTCCGGTCAAAAGACAGGAAAAGTCATTATAGCGAAGACTCAGAACAATGGATTCGTCATTGGCGGAGGAAAAGCCGGAGCCGGAGGGGGGATTCAGGCAGAGCAGGGAAAGTGCTCCGTATGTAAGATTTGCACCGGAGGAAAGATAAGCAACAGTAATATTTTTGGTCTGCGCCGTCTGTATCAGAAGCTGATATCCCTCCTGTGCTTTGTCTGCTACATCCGGCAGAAGAAGTGTGCCGATCCGGTAGCTGTCCCCGCTCATCTGCATAAGCTCGGCAAGACCGTTGATATGATCCTCGTCCGCATGTGTGGCGATCATATAATTGATATAGCGGATTCCGCGGGTCTTGAGAAACGGAAGGATCCGGTACTTCCCTACCTGGTTTTCGCTGGTACTTCCGCCGTCCACAAGAATGTTCTGCCCGGATGGCGTATGAAGATAGATCCCGTCTCCCTGCCCGACGTCAAGAACCACAAGCTCAAGAGAGCCTGACGGAACCGGCAGCAGGACAAGAATAAGAACGAATGGAATAACCTGTCCGGCGAGGCGGCGGTATCTTCGCACGGAGGTCGCAAGGGCAGCGCTGTGCTGATACTCGAGCTCATCAATCTGCTTTGACCGCCGCCGCATCCACAGCAAAAGACCGCATAACAGAATATAATACAAAATAATCTGCCAGACGGCAGGACGACCGAGAATCAGGACGTGACCGGGCAGTCTCTTAAAAAGCTGGCAGAGCTTTTCGTATAGTGAGAGCAGCCAGTAAACTGTCGATAAAAGAAATGTCCCAAATATCGGACAGATGCATCCGGTAAGACCTCCGAGAAAGGAAAGAATTACCAGTAAGGCGGCAAGTGGAATCACAAGCAGATTGATGAGGATTCCATACAGGGGAACCTCTGAAAAAAAGTAAAGAATCACCGGTAGTGTCGTAAGCTGGATGGCGCTGCTGATCAGAAGCATCCCGGCGGCGGACGACGCTCTCTGTCTGATAAAAAGTATTCCTGCACCGATCCGGGGATGGTTGGCGCAAAGCTCGCGGTCGGAAAAATGTCTTTGACGTCTTTTGCGGTGCTTTTGCCAGGAATCGCCGGACCAGATCTGTACCAAAAACGGGACAATGAAATAGATCCCTGCCATGGCTCCGAAGGATAAAAGAAAACTGCAGGAAAACAGAGCAAAGGGCTTTTGGAGCAAAATGATCACGGCGGCAATCGCCAGAGAATTTTTGCCATCGTAAGTCCGCTCGAACAGATCTGCCGCAAGAAGCAGGATCATCATGATCACGGCACGGCTTGTGGAAATGCTGAAGTCGGTCATCTGTCCGTATGCAAGAACCAGTCCGATACCGGCAGGAATAAAGATGCGTTCGGAAATGCCGGTATGTTTGAAAAAACGGATCAGTGCCATGCACAGAATCGAGACATGAAGACCGCTGATCGCGAGCAGATGACCGATCCCGCTCTCCTGATAGAGCTGTCGGATGTCAATATCAAGTAACGACTTGTCGCCGAGGATCATTGCTGAAACAATGCCGCTTTCCTTGGCGGGCAGCGAAGTCGTGTAAACCTCTCCCATCCGGTTTCTGAGCCGGTACAAAAGGTCTTTGACCGGATTAGTCCGGGAAGAGGTGATCTGCAGCGTTGTGGCACGAAGCTCATAGTAAACACCCTTTTCTTTGTAATATTCACGGCGGTCAAACATGCCGGGATTTGTCGCTGTCATAATCTCCTGCAGTGAACCGGTCAGTGAAGCGGTATTGCCCGGATGAAGTACCGTTTTATCGTTTAACACGACATAGAGTTTTGACTGGTAATAGATTGTATTCTGACCGTCCAGCCGGATCCGGCAGTCCTTCAGATAACAGCATGTCCGGTCCTGTCTGCCCTGCTCCGGACAGATCTGGTCGATACATCCGGTGACGTGTGCCCGGGCTTTTTCTTCAAATATGCCCTGAAAACAATAATACCGGGCATCATCCCTCTCGGAAGCAATGGCCCGGTATAAAAGAAATAATAATATCGTTCCGGATAAAATCCAGATAAATGGTCGTTTGATAATCTCCCCTCCTAGTTCTGGATCACAATGTCCAGATTACGTTCAAAGGCGGAACCGAAATCAATCGTATCGTTGTATAAGAGTACCTGTTCACCGTTGATGCTGAACTGCACCTTGTTGATGTTGGATAACCCAACAAGGGTGTCCACCACCGAGTAGATCGTGGCTTCGGCTGAAATATTCGTACGTTTATTCAGAAATTCCTCGGAAAAGTCGACATAGCAGGTGTTTTCCTTGACGGAAATCTTATTGAGCTGTGTCTTCTCAGGAATTGTTGCCTTGATCTGATCCGAATCAACGCCGTCAATGGAATATGGTCCTCGGATGAGCTGCTCCACAGCAAGCTGCTCTAACGGAATCGTGGCATCATAGGTGATATCTACAGGAACCTTGACAAGATGGTCGCCCGCCTTGTTGCCAAAATACATATTCAGTGTTGCTTTTTGTTTGTAGGTGGTCTCGCCACCGGTGTTATCAATGAAGCTGTCTGCGGTCATATAACCCACGGCTTCAAGATTGGAGTCGGTGAGTGGCTGACCGGATACATAGAACTGAACGCTGCTCACACCACGGATCTGACATAGGGTCTTAACGATGGCGGCACGCCGCAGTATCTCGGAAACACCCTTTAGCTTGCCATAGCCGGAGCTTAGATACAACGTGAGCTGACCGGAATCTTCGAACATGAACTCGTCCACCTTGACATCGTCCGGCAGAGCCTTTCGCAGACCGATATCTTTAGGTTCAGACTGCAGCCGTTTCAGAAATTCGCTGACGAGATCATCCCGCTTGCGCGATGTCGGTGTGTACTTTTCATATCCCACCTTTGTCTCGTTGGCATCCGGACAGAACACATAGTAGCCGGTATATTCTTCCTCCTTGTGGAAAGAACAACCGCCACAGAAAAGGAGTACTAAAAGAAGGACTGCGGCAGTCGTGCCGAGTCGAAGTATGGATTTATATTTTGCCGGCATACACATGTTGCATGACATATCTTCTACTCCTTTGTGGGTGGTTATTGATTATTATGGAACATAGGTCAGAGGAATACGAACAGTAAACGTAGTTCCTTCCTTCTCTTTGCTGTAAAGTTTGATCGAACCACGGTGCAAAAGTACGGCACTTCTGGTCAGGGAAAGACCAAGACCGGTACCTCCGGTGTCTCTGGAGCGTGCCTTGTCAACACGGTAGAAACGTTCAAAGACATTATCCTGAACATCCTCAGGAATACCGACTCCGGAATCCTGAACCGTCACATAGAAAAATTTGTGATCGGCATTTAATGTTACACGCACCCAGCCATCGTCGTAGTTGTACTTGATGGCGTTTTCAATCAGGTTATTGAGGGCGATGGACATTTTCGTCTCATCGATATCTGCCATTACAGGTCGATAGCTTTCGTAGATCAATTCGATATTGCGCTTGGCAGCAATCGGACGAAGACGTTTTAAAAGCTGCTCTAACAGATCGTTGATGCTGGTGTTGACGACCTCCATCTGCGAGGTATTCTTGTCCATCTTGACCATGGAAAGAAGGTCGTTGATAATCTTGGTCATACGCTCGATCTCGTTGGTGATGTCTCCCAGAAACTCACGGTAAATTTCCTCCGGCATGCCTTCCTGGGAAAGCAGGGAATCAGCAAGTACCTTCATAGATGCGATCGGGGTTTTTAACTCATGGGAAACGTTTGATACAAACTCCTGTCTCGCCGTGTCCTGATTCTGGATAACATCAATCATCTGGTTAAAGGAGTCGGAAATACTGCTGATCTCCGAGAAACCATGCATATGCAGCTTGACGTTCATATCGCCCTGAGAGATCTCGTTGATCGATGACGTGATCTGCTTGAGCGGACGTGCCAGAAGGGTGGAATAAAGAACGGCACCGAGAACGATAAGGATCGTTAAGATCAACAACACGATGTAGACCTTACGCTTGACGGTATCTGCCATCATGTGAAGGCTCTTCATGGAAAAGCTCATGATCACAACGCCATCGGTCGACTGCTTGCCGGAGTTGACGATCGGCATTGTAAGCTGGACATACTCTCCGAGTTCGTTTATGTACTTGCCGTCGGAGCCGCCGAAGCATTTGACAACCTCGGTCGAAATAACGGTTTTGCCGTCCTCAAGACCATATGTGTCGTGAATGATCCGAAGATTCTGATCGACCAGAATAATGCGTCCCTGATAGATCTCTGCAATCTGTGCAACCTCCTCCCTGACCTCCTCGCTGTCGTGATCGACCAGGTAACCGGAGGAAACGACCAGATTGGAGATCATGGTTCCGTAAGACTGCAGTTCATCGACACGCTGGGACACCAGTCTGGATTCATATGCATTTGTTATAATAATAGAAAAAAGATATAAGGGAACCAGTCCCATCATCAAAAATACAATCAGTACCTGTACCCGCATACTACGCAGAAAATACAGAACTCTGCCCAGAAATTGTTTCAAAGCGCACCCTTCCCTGCCACTTAAGGCCTATAGTTTATTCTTGCGAACGTCGCCCAGGCTACTTCTGAAAATAATAGCCGACGCCCCATTTCGTATGTATATACTTCGGGTCGCTTGGTTTGCTTTCGATTTTTTCACGCAGACGGCGGATATGCACGTCAACAGTTCTGACATCGCCCGGATAATCATAACCCCAGACTGTATTGAGAAGCTCCTCACGGCTGTATACCTTATTCGGATGAACCATGAGCAGCTCAAGAAGATCAAACTCCTTTGCGGTAAGATTTACTTCCTTCTCATCAATATAGGCTCTGCGGCTGTCACAGTCTACCTTTAAAACATCATATGTAAGCAGCTTCGGGTTCTCGTCATGGGAATGCCCTGCACTACTCCGGCGGATGATCGCCTTGATGCGGGCTTTGACCTCGAGAATGTTAAAGGGTTTTGTGATGTAATCGTCTGCGCCATATTCAAGACCAAGGATTTTATCCATATCATCGCCCTTGGCGGTCAGCATAATGATCGGCACATCAGAAAACTCCCGTACCTGCTGACATACCTCAAAACCAGTCAGTACCGGCAGCATGACATCTAACAGAACGACATCATATTCATTCTTGTGGATCAAATCCAGTGCCTCCTGTCCATCATAGGCACAATCCACTTCCATTCCGTCCTGTTCCAGACTGAAACGGATTCCCTTTACAATAAGCTTCTCATCGTCAACAACCAGAACCTTTCTCGCCATAACGCTTCCCCTAAACCTTTCATTTATTATATTGTGATCTGATCTTTGATCCGGTTATAAATCCCCTCTTTGATCCCGGATATCTTCATAATGTCCTCGATGGAAGAAAAGCTTCCATTCTCGGTACGGTAATCGATGATCAGCTGTGCTTTCGCCTCGCCGATCCCGGCAAGCGTCATCAATTCCGCAAGATCCGCCTGATTAATATTGACAAGACCGGATACTTTGTCATCGGTGCCGGTGCGTCCCTTTGTGGAAGATTTCTTTCCTTTGCGGGGAATTGTGATCTGTTCCCCGTCTGTCAGAAGACGCGCCTGATTAACTGCGAAAGCATCGGCCTTACGGCTCAGACCTCCGGCAGCATCTACGGCATCACAAACACGGGCATCCCCGTGTAAACGATAAACTCCCGGGTGCTTCACGGCACCGCAGATATAGACTGTACACTCCCCAATGCCAGTCTCCTTCTTCTCAGAAGCGGATGTCTCTGAGGCAGAAGGCGGTGACTCACTTACCCAGCCGGATGCCCATTCCTGTGCCTTTCCGGAGGCGTCTGTGCCGGTCCTCAGATAAAGAAAACCGGATGCCGCCAGAATACAGGCACAAATGATGATTGTAATAATTGTATGTCGTTTCATAATACCTCCTACGAATGAAATCGCAGCAGATATATGTCATGATAAAATGCGAATCTATTTATATTCTAACGAATCCTGCCAAAAAAACAATAGCTCCACCCTAAAAATTTCTTAATTTTTCTTAAAAATTATAATACCGGCGAGAAACAGTGCGGTTCCTAAAAGCTTCAGCCAGTCAAAACCTGCCTTTTCAACCCCGAACATACCAAACAGCTCGATCAGATAGGCGGCAATCAGCTGTGCGGCGACAATCAGCATAACAGCTCTTGCCGGTCCGAGCTGATTCATGCCGATGATCACGGTGTAGGTGATAAATGCACCGATCACGCCGCCAAGCAGCATATAACGCGGATGTACACGCATAAGTCCGGCAATCTGTCCCTCTCTTCCGGTGACAAGCCAGGCGGCAATGCAGACGATCAGTGCGGTGAGCTGCACAAAGGCGGCAGAGATCCAGACACTTGTCTGCTTGGTAACCTCGGTATTAAAGACACCCTGCACACTCATCAGTATTCCGGATATCAGTGAAATGATCATTCCCCACATGGAAAAACCTCCCTTCGTTTTGGTTAGTTTTCCCGTATCCATTACTTTTATACAGCAATAAGGCGGACAGACCTACTATATTGCTGTACAAAAAAATAGTGAGCCATTCGGCTCACTATTGATATATGCTTTTCTGGTAGTGTTTTAGATACCTTTCTCCGTAAAAATTTCATCTAAAATACGACACATTTCGTTGATATGCTCCTTCCCGGCAACAAGAGGAGGAACGATACGGATAATATTGGTTCCGGCTGAGATCAGGATCAGTCCCTTTGATAAAGCTGCACCTACAATCTCTCCTGCCGGTACGTCAAGCTCAATTCCCTGCATGAAGCCAATTCCGCGGACATCCTTAATGCAGGAATGCTTTGCGGCAAGAGCATTTAGCTTATCGATCAGATATGGGGCAAGCTCATTGACATGTTCTACAATATGATCCTTCTTGTAAATCTCGAATACCTTGCAGACTGCTGCGGTTGCAAGGGGATTGCCGCCGTAGGTGGTGCCGTGGTCGCCCGGAACAAGTGCCTGTGCGATCTCTTCCTTTGCTGCGAATGCGCCGACCGGTACACCGCAGCCGAGTGCCTTTGCACTGGTTATGATATCCGGCAGGATACCGTAATGCTGGAATGCAAACATCTTTCCGGTTCTTCCCATACCGCACTGGATCTCGTCGAGGATCAGAAGAATGCCTTTCTCATCGCAGAGTGCACGAACGCCCTTCATAAAATCCTCAGAAGCCGGATGGATACCTCCCTCTCCCTGTAAGGATTCCATAATAATGGCACAGGTGTCCGATGTGATCAAAGCCTTCACGCTGTCCAGATTGTTGTATTCTGCGAAAGAAACGCCGCCGATCAACGGTTCAAACGGTTCTCTGTAATGCTTTGTTCCTGTGACGGAAAGAGCTCCCATAGTACGACCGTGGAAGGAATGCTCCATCGCAATGATCTCGCCGCCGTTGTCCGGATTCTTGGTGCGTGCGTATTTTCTGGCAAGCTTTAACGCACCCTCGATCGCTTCTGCTCCACTGTTGGTGAAGAAGACACGATCCATTCCGGATGCCTCACAGAGATAATTGGCCGCCTTTACGGCAGGTTCATTAAAGTAGAGATTGGAGATGTGGATCAGCTTATCGACCTGATCCTTCAGTCCCTGCTTGTACTCCTCGTTACTGTAGCCGAGTGCAGATACGGCAATGCCGGCACCCATGTCCAGATATTTCTTTCCTTCGTCATCGATCAGATACATTCCTTCACCCCTGACGAAGGTAGTGCTTCTGTTGTAGGTATGTATAAAATGCTGGTCAGCTTTCCGAATATCCATAATCATCCTCCGTTCCTGCCATGCCGAGTGGATGGCATATCTATATTATACTGGTGCTGATGTATTGCTATGCACGTTCGTTGTCATATAATCCGCCCTCAGTATCAATGATTGCGGTTCCTATACCCTTCTTGGTAAAGAACTCAAGAAGCAGGCAGTGTTCAATACGTCCGTCCAGAATATGGACTCTGCCGACACCGGCGTTGACTGCATTGACACAGTTGGTTACCTTTGGAAGCATACCACCGCTGATCGTACCGTCTGCAATCAGATTGCGTGCATCGTCAAGGCTCATAACTGAGATCAGTGTGGATGGATCCTTTGGATCCTTGCAGACACCTTCAACATCTGTGAGGAATGCAAGCTTCTCAGCGCCAAGTGCTCCGGCAATGGCACATGCCGCATCGTCAGCGTTGATATTGTAGGTCTCACCATCCTCGCCAAGACCGATCGGTGCGATGATCGGGATAAAATCGTTGGCAAGCAGTGTATCGATCACGAGTGTATCGACCTTCTTGACATCACCGACATATCCGATGTCCTTTCCGTTTGGTTTTTTCTGGTCTACCTGAAGAAGACCACCGTCCTTGCCGGAGATACCGACTGCCTTTACACCAAGACGTTCGATCATCTGAACCAGATACTTGTTCAGACGGTTTAATACCATCTCAGCGATCTCCATGGTTTCCTTGTCTGTTTTACGGAAACCATCGACAAATTCCGTTTCCTTGCCGACCTTACCAATCCATTTGCTGATCTCCTTACCGCCGCCGTGAACGATGATCGGCTGCATACCGACAAGCTTTAACAGGGCAACGTCCTGAATCACGCTCTCCTCGAGCTTTTTGTCCAGCATCGCGCTTCCGCCGTATTTGACAACGACGATCTTATTATTAAAGTCACGGATATACGGAAGAGCCTCGATCAGAGTCTCTGCTTTTCCTAAGATTTCATTCATATATGCACTTTTCTCTTCTACACTCATTTTCTCTCTCCTTATCTTGCGTCTGCTTTACGGGAATACCGGAGGCATGGTAAGACCGGTGTTTTCCGGAAGTCCGAATAAAAGATTCATATTCTGTACTGCCTGTCCTGCGGCGCCCTTTACCAGATTATCAATGGCGCCCATCATAATGATTCGCTTGGTTCTCGGATCAATCTTGAAGTTGACATCAACGAAGTTGCTTCCCTCAACCCAGCGTGTCTCCGGACACACATCCTTATCAAGAACACGGACAAAATACTTATCTTTATAATATTTATCGTAAATGCTTCTGACCTCATCGTATGTAACATCCTTTGTCAGGGAAGCATATGCGGTTACAAGAATACCTCGGTTCATCGGAACAAGATGTGGGGTAAAGTTGATAACAACGTCCTGACCGGAGGCATAGCTTAACTGATCCTCAATCTCCGGTGTGTGGCGGTGTGTAGCAACACCGTACGCCTTGATACTTTCGTTGACCTCACAGTACAGATTGGCAACCTTGGCTCCACGACCGGCGCCGGAGGTGCCGGATTTCGCATCGATGATAACTGTATTCATGTCGATCAGTCCCTCTTTGGCAAGGGGATAGACAGACAGAACGGAGCAGGTTGGAAAACAGCCCGGATTGGCGATCAGACGCGCCTTTTTGATATCCTCACGGTTGATCTCACACAGTCCGTAAACAGCTTCTTTGATAAAGTCCGGACTCTCATGGTGGATTCCGTACCACTTCTCGTATTTGTCAACATCCTTGATACGGAAATCCGCACTTAGATCGACAATCTTAACCTTGGATAATATTTCTTCGTTGACAAGGGAGCCGCAAAGTCCCTGCGGGGTTGCCGTGAAGATAACATCAACCTGGTCGGCAAGCTCCTGCATATTCTCTCCCTTACAGACGTCCTCTACGAGCCGGAACATATTTCCAAATACTTCACTGTATCGCTTATCGATATAGGAGCGTGAGCCATACCAGACAATTTTAGCCTCCGGATGGCGAAGTAAAATACGCACGATCTCCTGTCCTGCATATCCTGTTGAACCGATAATTCCTACTTTGATCATAGTCAAACCTCCTATATCATGTCTTCTTATTGATATATAAATCTCTCATTATAAAACCATAACGTTGTTTATTATACGCCTCCATCCACGATTATGCAACAAAAATCACAGGCGTAAAGACGACGTTCCGAAAATGCCTCCTGAAATATACAGCGGGAAAATATAGCAAAACACAGAAAAAGGCAGAGTGCAAACTGCATCACTGCCTGTCGTTCATGAAATGATTTTAAGACAGATAAGCTCTGTCTGCAACAGATCACTGCCTCACGAAATAAAGTCGTCATTTAGTAAAGATTGACGCCCATATGCTCCAGACGGGATAATACGGTGGAGATCGGAAGTCCGACAACGTTGAAGAAATCGCCGGCAATATCACGGATATATGCGGCTCCGCGTCCCTGAATGCCGTAGCCGCCTGCCTTATCCATCGGCTCACCGGTCTGGATATAGGATGTGATCAGCTCCGGAGTCATCGGGATCATATCAACGATCGTTCTGACATGAAATGTATCGATCAGTCCCTTGCCGCCTGAGACCGAGATCAGAGTCACCCCGGTAAAAACCTCATGACGGTTGCCCTGAAGCATCTGGAGCATCTTATGAGCTTCTGCCTCATTAGAGGGCTTTCCTAATACCTTGCTGTCCTTTACCACAACGGTATCCGCACCGATCACAACAAAATCGTTTTCAAAGTGTGCGGCAACATCCTCTGCCTTAGCCTTGGAAAGTGCTTCGACAAGAGCTGACGGGCTGTCTGCCGTAATCAGATCCTCATCGATGCTGCTTGGGATCACCTCACAGGAAATGCCGACCTGTTCTAATATATCCTTCCGTCTCGGGGAAGCAGATGCCAAAATAATTCTTGCCATATGTACCTCATATCCTTTCCGGTCGATGCCGATTATTTAAAATGATTTCGTAACAGGGACGGATCCTGTTCCAGATGCGCATAATCATTAAAACGATCCAGATAAAATCCGTTTTGATCTTCGTCATAGTGAAGCTGTGTGATACTGCAGTTTTCGAGAGAGGTTCCAAACATCAGTCTCTTTGCAAAATCACCACCAAACAGAGCGGTCAGAAGAATGCGGATCACACCGCCGTGTGTCACAACAGCAATGTTCTGATATTCGGATTCGATCCATTCCCGGATGATCGGCATAACTCTTGCAAGAACGCTCTCGCCTGTTTCACCCTGCGGATACCAGATCTCCTCGGTCGGTACAAAGAAATCTCCGATAAATTCATTCACCTCATCCAGCGCATTGCTCTTTTGGACGCGTCCTTCGGCAAAACGGTCGAGCTGCTCCTGATAATAATCCGCATAAAAACGCTTCACAACTGCATCCGGCTGACCGGTAAGCTCACCGAAATCAACCTCTGCCAGCCCCGGACGAATCTGCAGATTGTCAAGAAGCTTTTCCTGTCCGCTAAAGGCGATCTTTGCGGTCTGCTCGGCACGGATCAGGTCGCTGCAGTAAACAATATCAACGGGATAAAGCTTCATGCGCTGTCCAAGCAGGGCAGCCTGTCGTTCTCCCTCCGGTGCAAGATCTACATTTACGTTACAGTCAGAACTGCTTTGTCTGCCATGACGTATCAGATAAATATTCATTGTGTTACTTCCTCACTATCCTTCCCTTGTTGTTTCTTTTTCTTGATGACAGCCTTTGTCCGGGCTGTCTTTTTAGGTTTTATTTCATCCATCAGGGAATCGTAGGTAATGGTTCCGAGTGGAATGATCTCTGTGTGAAATAAATTGTCATCGAACAGAGGATCGGATTCCTTCTGATCTGCCACAAGCTTCTCATAGACATTCTTACGGCTGGTGTAGTCCGTCTCCTCTACGGAACGGATCGGAACAGAGCTTGCATATGCGTAACCGTCGAGCCAGTTTATCACAACGTCATCCCAGTTGTCAAACTTCTTCTGCAGCCGCAGTGCAGCCGGTTCCAACACAGCCTGCGCCTCATCGAGATTGATATAATCAGCGATATAGCCCCACTGTGCCAGATGTGAAATGCGGCACAGATCCCAGGCAAGAAGTCCCTTGTTGCCCCAGGTATCCCAGATATACTGAAGGTTATCGTAATGTGTCTTAAGATCACCGCTGACCTGCTTTAATGCCTTTTTGCGCTGGGCTTTGGACATTTTGTTCAGATCATGTGCTTCTCTTTTATAATCTGTGCGGTTTCCGGTATTGTAAAGTACGTCTATCTGCTTTAATAACTGTTTGCGGTTGGAAATATTCCAGCTGGAACGTAAGATACTTTTGGCTGCTTTTGCGTTGGCATCCGTGGTATCATAGCCGCCGAAATAATAAGGACTGCCATCATTGATTGAGATCAGGACAGCACCCATGGCTCGTCCCCAGGCACCGAGGTTTGAAGCTTCATTTTCATTGTGTCCCTTTAATACCTGTTCCTTTGCTGTGCTCTGTGCAGCTTCCTCTGAGCCGGCAGTGTCCGCCTGCTTTGAAGTACACCCGGTTATTCCGGTTACGGTCAGACTCACAGCAAGTCCAAAAGCCAGAAAACGATGTCCCGCAATCTTATTATTCATTGTATTAACCATGCCTTTCCATAATCTGCACCTATTATATATCGAATCGAAATGCGTTTCAACTATGTATTATTCTGCGCTGTAATCGATCATAAACTGAAGCTCACTGCCCTCTTCCGGTGCCTCACCACAGTCGCGGTTGGTGCCATCCGGCAATGCCTCAAACAGATGCATCTCACCCGGTTCGTCTCCTTTTACAACAGCAAAATATTGCAGATCCTCCGTCTGAGGATTAAAACGCAGCAAAATGACCGGACAGATTCCGGCGTACATGTGGGAGGAAGGCATCGTGATACGGATCACAGAAAGATTCTCTCTTGCATTGATCGAAAGAAGATCAAAATCATCCTCTGTATACGGACAACCGATTTCCTTGGGATATGCCTGCTCATACAACTTTAAAAGCTCTGTGGCACAGTCCTTACGGAGACGTTCGACCATATCCGTCTTACCGGCAAAAAGAGCCTTCGGAAGAAGTTCTGCTTCCACACGCTGACGAGCCATGGCATGAAGCTGTGTCTCTGTGAGCGGTGCAGACTGACCGCCGTTACCGTTTGCCTTGCGGTTAACCTTTGTATTCAGAGGAATATTCTGGTCGAAAGCGTTTAAGATCACGCCGGAAATGCCGCCGTCTGCGGCAACCAGATCAAGACAGCTTGTAAATGGCATCGTTAAAAGCAGAGGAAACTGCTGGTCTCCCTTCTCTGCCTGCTTCTGTGTTGTAAATACAGGAAGATAACGTCTGCCCTCCGCATTCTGTAATACGGCAGGACGCGGAGAAAATCCCTCAGGGATCCCCTGCTCCATACCGGAGCCGGAAATAAGCTGACGGATCAGAGCCGGATCTGTTCCAGGAGGAATGGCTGCAGGCACGTAGAGTGTACCCTGCTCCAACTCCTTAACCAGAAGATTTAAATTATCTTTGTTATTGTCGTTTCGTAAGCGATCGGCGAGCTGCTCGATCTTTCTGCTGTTCTGATTGTCCACGCCTTTTGTCCTTTCTAATCTAATGCTTCATTTGAAACAATTCACTCATTTTATCTTTATTCATATCGCTGTAATAGCCATACTGTAATATCTCGTAATCCTCCAGAAGCTTCTTGACCGTATCGGTTTCATCACTGTCGTAATTATGCCATTTGCCCTCGGTATCCATATAACCATTGACGTTCATGGCCGGAATATCGGCAGAAAGCTTCTCAAGATACTGGTTATAGCGCGGCAGATCGATGCCTGCCTGTTTTAACAGCATATTTTCGAGATAGTTATTACTGATTACAGCATTCTGCTCTTCTTCAATATCGTAGTTTGCCCAGATAATAAACGGAACGGCATAACGCTTCTGGATATCCTCCAGGTCCCATTCGCTCTGAGGTTTGCCAAGCAGCTCTTCATAAAAGGCGGTCTCGATTGACGGAAAATGATCGCCGAACATACAGATGATCGTTGGCTCGGTCTGCTTGGAAAAATAATTGAGCAGATACTGGAATGCCTGATCGGAAACATGTGTTGCAGAGAGGTATTCTTTTGCCTCGGTATAATAAGAGCCCTCCACATATACAGGTGTTTTCCAGTTCGTATTCGTCAGATAACCGCCGTGATTCTGAATCGTCATATCGAACAGATAAAGCGGCTTATCACCCTTGTTCTCGTAAAGCTCAATGACTTTCTTGTAGCTTTCCTTATCGCTGATATAACGGACATACTCCGGCTTCTTAAAGTCATCGATCGTGATAAAATCATCAAACTTCATACTCTTATAGGTGGCAATACGGTTCCAGTTTGCACCACTGCTCGGGTGGACTGCTTTGCAGCTGTAGCCCTGCTCCTTCAGATAAGATGGCAGTGAGAAGGTGGAGTTATGCATAAACTGCTGATAAACGTTACAGCCACTCGGGAAGAATGCCATGGTGTTGCCGGTCATGGCTTCAAATTCGGAATTACTGGTGCCGGCACCAAAGACGGATACATAATCTCTTCCCTTAATCGTGTTCTTTGTGAGGCTGTGGATATAAGACAGAGGATCTCTGTTATAGCGCACATCTCCCACCAGAGAAAAATCTGCCAGACTCTCATTCATGATCAGGATAATGTTTGGCTTTTTGCCGTTCAGCGAAGTGTTTTTTGTGAAGGAGGCGTTGGTGGCCATCTTCTGTGTGGTTCCTTTGCCGTCAGTCAGAGGTACCGATGTGGTGGCTGTGGTATCTGATCCTGTGGTTGTCCGGGTAGAGTCGGCTTCCTTCAGAATATCGGAAACCTTGTCCTCGGAGTAACCGGATGGTGTCGATACGCGCAGATAATGCAAATTGATGAAATAATTCATATAAAATCCATTGGCCTTGCAGGAAGAAATCTTGTTCCATACATTATCCTGAATACCGCATGCCGGTAAAATGTTTGTATTGTATAATACAGCAATGATCGCGATGCCCGGTACAACCGTAGCGGAAAAGCGGATCAGTTTCTTTGGAATCGGGCGTTTTATTCCCTTCCTGCGTGTCCGGAAGATTAAGATACACCATATTGCAAATGCAGGAAGCACTACAAACTGTGCCGGTGTAAGCGAGAAGGTGTAGGTGGAAGCTACCTCTGTCGCTGTCGCTACACCAAGGATATCTGCCGGAAGAAACGGTGTTCCGCGGACATTCATAATGAACAGATTGGCAAGTCCGATCGGGAACAGCAAAAGATCCATCACCAGCATGGCAATGCCGACGTTACCGATCAATGCTGTAAACAACAATTCAACCGCGCCTAAAAGCAGCCATGTAAACAGCCATACATTCGGCAGAATCGTTAAGAACGTGCCGTTCATCATTTCCAGCATGGATGCCAGGAATAACGGATTAAAAATAATGATCAGTATTCGCGCTGTCAGTAAAACCTTCGGCTCACTCAGAACCCATTTGACAAAATTACGCGGTGACTTTCTCGTGGTACGCTTATGCTTTTTGCTGTGTTTAAGCTCCTTCTGACGCATCTTGTAGTATCGTGTGGAATACTCTGTCATACGCTCGAAGACAATCACAAACAGCACAAGGATCTCAAGTACAAAGACCACCATCGGGAAAAGCTGACGGTAGCTGTAGGAATATGAGATATTCATGGACTTGGCATGCGTCTGCATCTTCAACGTCGACATATAGGTATTCGGATCTGTCCGGTTGGTCGTATTGACGGTTGGAATCAGTGCATATGGTGTATTCTCGCTGCTGCAGGTCATACGGATACAGCATGTAACTCCTTTTGGAATGACAACGGCATGATCCATATTAACAACAAATTCTGCGTTCGGCGTGATATCCTTCACGTCAACATCCTCGCTGAATACAACGTCATTGTTGCCGTCCATCACCTGAATGTGAAGCGTATCTCCGACCTTGTTCTTTTTGAAGGAACCAAAGCTGATGGAGAATGAATTTAAAACGACTCTGCGGTCGAAACAGAACTTTTGGCGGATCACCTCTGTGTCCGGCAGAATACCGATCACGGCACTGTTACTGTTGCCTGCCTCTGTGGTTACCTGCTGCAGGGATACAAGCGATCCCACTAAAAAATACTGCAATGTAAAGATTGCGATCATTAATATGGCAAAAAAAGCCATTCGTTTTCGTGTCAATTTAAAATATTTCCGAAACATAGTTAAAATTATCCTTCTTCCGTATTTATAATTTCTCAATTATGAAAATATAGTCCATCTTTTATGATACTGTTTTCTTGTTATTATTGTCAATGATCATCCTTGTGATCCTGTGCTCCTGCAGATTTATAATTTCCATTGGCAATTTCACTGAATGCCTTTTGGTTTTTCTTTTTCTGAACATCTGCAGGCGTGCCGCCGGTCTTTAAGCCCTGATATATCTTCACGCCGAGTGCAAGGACAAGCGCTGCATAGACAAACAGAATGATCTCTGTCGGTAACAGCTTAAGAACACCCTTCTGATACAATGCAGCCGGTACATCCGTCAGAAAATGAAGTGCCACGGCAACCCAGTACATGTATTTCTTGCCGGCAACATAGACTGCCTGGAAAACAAGGATCGATAATGCGATCTGCACCATCATCGCAGAGATACGCTCGAGATCTGCCATATAGCAGGTCATCTTTGTTACCCCCTTGATATTGGTGATCAGCTGGTTTAACGCATCCACAGACTGTGAGCTGTCCTTGTAGGCAGAAAGCATCTTGTCCATGGAACCACTGTTAATAAGCTGTCCGTACGCATAATACTGAATATAAGTAACACCAAGCACAAGAACGCACTCAATACCGCCATGGCCGATACCATATGTGACAGCCGTCTCCTTATTCGGATGCTTTGTCAGTACAAAGCGGAATGCAAGATAACGTCCGGTCTCCTCAAAAAGTGCGGCAACGGTTGCCGCATAGATCACATATAAAACAACATTGCCGTTGATTGCTTTTGATACCGGGTTACTTGATAAAAGAAAAAGGGAATGCGGGATCATTTCCAGCATTCTGGAAAATGCAATAAATACCATAATACCAACCCAGAACGGAACGAGACTGCGCTTGGTATACATCTTCCATGCAACAATAAGTACGACAGGGATCGTAATTGCTAAAACTCCTGTCTGAAGCATGGCATTTAATATGTTTTGTTCAATCATTCTATTGTTCTCCTTAATACAAATTGATATGATTAAGTATGATATGCTTTAATCATTTATTTAGAGTAACACAAGGGGCTTTTTATTGCAAATCATATTGGGATCGTTTATGATTTTTTCAGTAATATTTAAGAAATGGAGTGACAGATTATGAAAAGCAGTGCAGAACTTAAGAAAGATATTTTGGCGATCGATCATCGTGGATATCCCGGTTATAAGGGACTTCGCGGCAGATATCAGTTTAAAGATCATGTATTGTCCATCGATCATGTGCAGGGAGATCCATTTGCGTCTCCATCTCATTTGTCGGTGCTTGTTGATGGACATAAGGCAGGTTTTCCGAAGGATTATTATCAGGATGATATTTCCAGGATTACGCTGCAGGATCATCTGACAAGATGCTTTGGAAAGGCACTGGCACCGTTTAGCTTTAAGGCAAAGGGCTCCGGTAAAAGCGGTCTTTTATCGGTATCGCACTGCGGACAGCAGGTGCTTGAGCGCACCGCCTGTGAGGTGTCGGCAGACGGCTCGGTGACGGTTCGGTTTGAGGCAGGCTTTCCGGCGAACGGGCGAAGTGTCAATGCAGGGGAGCTTGTTAAAATGTTGTTTCAGTTTGTGCCGGAGGCAGCGCAAATCGCATTGTTTTATAACAGACTTAACAAAAATGCATTGAAGGCAGCGATCGAGCTTGCCCGTGACCAGCAGTTTATCAGGGAGCATTTGAGTGAACAGGGACTGGCAGCATTTCTTGCAGACGGCTCGGTGCTTCCGAGAGAAAGCGGAATCTCTGACCGCCCGATGAAGGGTGCTGTGCCGTTTCAAAGTCCGGCAGCCTGTAAGGTAACCGTTACTCTCCCATATCACGGTCCGGTCACCGGTATGGGGATCAAGAAAGGCATTACGCTTTTTGTCGGCGGTGGTTATCATGGCAAATCGACGATTTTGCAGGCACTGGAGATGGGTGTTTATAACCATATCTCCGGAGACGGCAGAGAATATGTGATCACGGATCCGAGTGCATGGAAGCTTCGTGCAGAGGACGGACGAAGTATTTCCCATACGGACATCTCTCCGTTTATCAATCATCTGCCAAATAAAAAGGACACAGTTCATTTCTCCACGGAGGATGCCAGTGGAAGCACTTCGCAGGCGGCAAATCTGATGGAGGCTGTGGAAAGCGGCTCTAAGCTGCTTTTAATTGATGAGGATACCTCTGCCACGAATTTTATGATCCGCGATGAGCTGATGCAGAAGGTGATCTGCCGCGAGGAGGAACCGATCACGCCGTTTATCGAGCGGAGCCGCAGTATGTATGACGATCTTGGTGTCTCTTCCATTATCGTTGCCGGAAGCTCCGGCTCATTTTTTGGGATTGCAGATACGATCATTCAGATGAAGGAATATGTTCCGTATGATATTACAGAGCGTGCCAGAGAAGCGGCTGCCTCTTATCCGGCACTCAAACAGCAGGAGCACTTCCCTGTCTCAGACAATATGCGTGCACCGAAGGCAAATCAGGCATTAAAAAAAGATCCCCGTCTCAAAATGAAAACGATGGGGACCAATGAAATGCTGCTTGCAAAGGACGCAATCGAACTGCGCTATCTGGAACAGCTGATCGATCCGGAGCAGACAAATGCACTTGCTTATGCCCTGAAATATCTGGAATTGAACCGTATGAACGGATCAAGAACGGTTCCGCAGCTTCTGGATGATATCGAAGCGCTGACTGCCTCCAAAGGCTTAAGTGCTTTGTATGATAAAGAATATGTCCGTTCCGGTCTTGCCATGCCGCGTCGTCAGGAAATCGCAGCATGTCTGAACCGATATCGGAAATTATATTTTAATTAGTATTCTGTCCGTTTAATGGAACATCCTCCACGATGCGTCCCTTGTCAAGATTCGGCTGCAGAAAGTTTTCTTTGGCATATTCCCAGAGTGCCTTTGAACCCTTATCGGTATTGCGGTTGCGCCCAAGGATCTGGCTTAGCCGGATCCCGCGGTCAGCCCAGCTTTTGCCGTCTGTCGCATTATTTAACATCATCGGCTGCAGATTGTCCATGGTTCTTGCAAAGCGGGATTCCGGCGTGTTCTGGGCTTCAAATTCTTCCCAGATCTCGCGGAATTTCTTTCCCTGATCCGGTGGAAGTATCTGAAAGATCCGGTCGGCTGCGGCAAGCTCGCGCGCCTTTTGCGTTTTCTTGCCCTCCTCATCGTAAGCGTAGGTATCTCCTGCGTCGATCTCGACAAGATCGTGGATCAGAAGCATCGTGACAGTGCGCAGAACATCGATCTCTTCGTTAGCGTATTCACTCAAAAGAATTGTCATGATTGCCATATGCCACGCATGTTCTGCGTCGTTTTCCCTGCGGACGGCTCCGGTCAGATACGTCTGTCTGCCGATAAATTTCTCCTTGTCGATCTCCAGACAAAATGCCATCTGCTGCTCTAATCGTTCGTTATCCATAATGTTCCTCCGTTTCTGTGATTATCTATCTTTTGTCACAAATAGAATTGCTTTTTTCATGTTTGTAAGAAAGCTGACAGATACATAATGCTATCTGCCAGCTTTTCATTTTCTTATCCAAGAAGTCCTGTACTAAAATAACGTTCCATGCGGTCGGCAAGAACCGTAGCAATCACCTTGTCTTTGCCATATTTTTCAGCCATTCTCTCACATGCCCAGATATTGGCTCCGGAAGATGTGCCGCATAAAAGTCCCTGTACACGGGCAAGCTGTCTCGTCCGTGCAATCGCATCCTCATCGGATACCTCCACCACATCATCGATCAGCGAGGTATCAAGAACAGCCGGAATAAATCCGTCGCCGATGCCCTGGATCTGATGGATGCCCGGTTTGTCACCGTGCAAGGCGGAAACGTTTTTGGGCTCTACCGCAATGACCTTAACCTCCGGATTATGATCCTTCAGGTAACGACCGATGCCTTGAAGCGTTCCGGCACTTCCGAGTCCTGCCACAAAAATGTCGACCTTGCCGTTTAACTCTTCATAGATCTCAGGTGCCGTCGTCTGATAATGAATGTCCGGGTTTGCCGGATTTTCAAACTGCTGTGGCATAAAGCCTCTATCACCAAGCTCCTGTAAAAGCTCCTGTGCTCTGGCAACAGACCCGCCAATGCTCTCCTTTGCCGGGGTGAGCACAAGCTTAGCGCCGAGACTCTGTATGATCTTTTTGCGCTCCTCACTCATATTCTCCGGCATGACAATGATGACTTCATAGCCCTTCCGCACACCGACTAAGGAAAGACCAATCCCGGTGTTGCCGGAGGTTGGTTCCACGATCGTCATTCCCGGCTTTAAAAAACCGTCCTTTTCTGCCTGCTCGACCATGTTTTTGGCAACACGGTCCTTGATGCTGCCGCCGGGATTTAAAAATTCTGCCTTGGCATAAATATTACAGCCGGTGGACTCCTTTAAGCTGATCATCGGTGTGTTACCGATGCAGTCAATAATGTTATAAATCATACTATTCCTCTTTTCCGGGCAATGTCCATTTTATTTATAAATATGCATTGTATGCTGAAAATCAACCAATGATCTCGGACAGATTACGCTGAATGCCGGCTGCGACCTCCGGATCATTCATTGTATAAACATGAATATGCTTTACGCCATTGGCGATCAGATCAATGATCTGGTCCGTTGCGTAAGCGATACCGGCCTGTTTCATCTTCGCCGGTTCATCCCCGAACCAGTCTACAATCGATTTAAAACGTGCCGGCACACAGCTGCCGGAAAGCTGGATGCTTCGTGCAACCTGATTCTTCTTGGTGATCGGCATGATACCTGCAATGATCGGTACCATGACCCCCGCTTCGCGAAGACGATACAGATAATTATAAAAAATGGAGTTGTCAAAAAACATCTGTGTCGTCAGAAATTCACAACCGGCATCTACCTTTTCCTTAATATGGAGAATATCCTTTGCCTTGGAGTTTGCTTCCGGATGCCCCTCCGGATAACATGCGCCGCCGATGCACATTTCCGGTGCGATACGTTTGATCTCACGAACCAACTCAGCAGCGTAATGAAACTGTCCCGGCAATGGAAACTCTGTCTCCTTTGGAATGTCACCGCGCAGAGCCAGAATATTTTCAATGCCTGCTTCCCTCATCAGCGTGATCTGCTTTTCGACCGTTTCTTTTGTCGAAGAAAGACAGGTCAGATGCGCCAGAGAATTAACACCGTAGGCATCCTTGATATCCTTGGCGATCTGGATCGTATACTTGCTGGTACCGCCACCGGCTGCACCATATGTAACGCTCATAAAATGCGGCTTAAGTGCAGCGATATCGCGCACTGCTTCATTAACCTTCTCGGCTGCTGTCGTTGTCTTCGGCGGAAATACCTCCATGGATAATGTTACTTTATCGGATTTTAATACCTCTGTAATCTTCATTTTATTCCTCATTTCTGCACACATTTTCTGTATATATATGTTTGTGTCCGGTGTGTGCGAAGGACACGGATAAGGCACTCCTAAGAATACCATAAACCGAAAAAAATCTCAAACCAAAATAAGATTTTACGTTACGAGCATTTTCCTATATCATAAAACAATCCCAGGCCGGCGATATATCTCAGACCTGGGATATCAACATTAACAAATCAAACTATGCAGTGTATTGTTTCAGGCTTTCCTCCTCGGAAAGAGCTGCCTCAGCACATGCGTCGTACTTTTTCATGACACCGACGCCGATTGCATATGGACCGGTATGAACACAGATTGTTGCACCGATCTGGACAAGATGTGACGGCTCAGTAACGCCAAACGACTGAAGCTCTTCATCGAGGAGCTTCTTAAACTGCTTTCCCTCTTCCTCATCATAGCCAAAGCCCAAGGAATAAATATAATTCTTCGGATCATCGTTGTTCTCCTCAAAATACTGCTTTAATAATTCGAGAATCTTTGCCATGGACTTCTTACGGCTGCGTGCCACACCGGAGGAATCAATCGATCCGTCCTTTAATGTGATCATTGGCTTTAAACGCAGCATGGAACCGGCCATACCGGCAAGTTTGCCGATCCTGCCGCCGTGCTGCAGATATGTTAAGTCTCCCACGGTAAAGAAAATGCGCCCGCGGTCCATCATCTCTCCGGTCAGTACGGCTACGGTCTTCTCATAGGAGTAACCTGCATCCCGCATCTTTGCTGCCTCGATTGCATAAATTCCCTGTGTAACCGTTGCTTCCAGAGAATTGATCACGGTAATTTTCGCCTCCGGGTAATCTTCAAGCACGATCTCCTTTGCATTGGCCGCGGCATTGTAGGAACCGCTTAAGGTACTGGTGATCGTCATGCAGATAACGGCTCTGCCTTCTTTGACATGTGGCAGAAACGCATCGACAAAATTCTGAACGGACGGCAGAGACGTTTTCGGATATACATCCGGCTCTGTCACCATGCGCTCATAGACATCGCGGATACCGATCTCATCAATCTCCTTCTGATAGTTCTCGCCGTCGAAGGATACATAAAACGGGACCACCTGAATATTATATTTCTCTCTTAACTCCATTGTCAGATCACAGGATCCGTCGCTGATAATCTGGAATTGCATAATCATTCCTCACTCTTTCCAAAAGGTTTTTGTTTCTTTACGACACAGTTTACATGTTCTATTCCACATAGTATCAATAACTACATTCTAACATATACAAAACCCCTGTCAATAGTATTTACAAATTAATCATGGAAAATTCCAGAAATATTAAGAATTGGATATGCTTATAAAATCTTGCTCCCGTTGGCGGTCAGGCGGAAGCGTGCACCGAGAATATCAGCAGCTTTCCGACACATCTGCATCCGTCCGAGGAAAATGTCAAAATATTCGTACATGGTACAGATGTTTTCATCAATCTGCAGGTTCAGGGAAATCTGTTTCTTGGGAAGACTGATCTTGAAATGAGACTCTGTCACGGCAAAATTAACACGGTCGTGCATATCGTAGTTGGCACGCTCCTTGTCGCGGACGCGGTTTCTGCGGACGTCAGTTTTATCGGCGAGAATCAGTGCTGCGGATAATGCATCGAAAGCACTGCCGGTTGATTCATCGTGGCTTGCGATCGCGGACATGATCTGAATGCGGTCTTCCAGGGAAATATCCGTTTTCTTCATCCACTCATTGGCAAGCAGTGCTCCATATTCCGCATGGTGGCTCCGGTTGACGCAATTGCCGATATCGTGCATAAAGCCGGCGATCTTTGCCAGCTCGATCGTATGCTCCGGATATTCAAATTTCTTCAGGATCATTCCTGCCCGTTCAGCGACCAGAATACAATGCTTTTCGGAATGATCGGTATAACCCATGACACCTAACTTTTCATTGCCGCGGGCGATATATTCTCTTAATTCTCTGTCTTTTTTGATTTCTTTATATTTCATTGGATTTATCACCGTTCTCTCTGATTTGTTATAACCGCGTGATCGCGTCCATGGCAAGCACGGAGCGTTCGCACTCTTCTGCCGATAAGGTAAGCTGACAGCAGTAAGGACTGCCCTTCATGTACTTTGCTGCGTAGCTGAGTCCGTTTGTTTTCTCATCCAGAAACGGCTTATCGATCTGCATCGGATCGCCCAGCAGGATGATCTTTGTCCCCTTGCCGGCGCGGGTGATGATGCCCTTTACCTGATTGGGTGTCATATTCTGTGCCTCATCGATAATCAGATAAGTACCGACGATCGAACGACCACGGATAAAATTCAGTGCTTCGGTCTGGATGATCCCACGTTCAAAGATTTCCTGGATCTTATCCCGAAGTGCTTCTTCGTCCTCGTAGCGGTTCTCCTCATCGGAATCCAGGATCTGCTCCAGATTATCAATGATCGGACGCATCAGCGGCGCAATCTTTTCTTTCTCTCCGCCCGGAAGGAAGCCGATGTCATCATCAAATTGTGCATTCGGACGGCACACAATGATGCGCCGGTATTCTCCCGACGGATTGTTGTACACCTTTTCCATGCCGACGGCAAGCGAATAGAAGGTTTTGGCGGTTCCGGCCATGCCCTTGATGATCACAAGAGGGATTTCCTTTGCCGGAAGCATCAGTGCCTCCTGCATAAAATACTGTCCCAGATTCTGTGGCTTTACCCCATAGGGCTTTGTCTTCTTATAGCGTAAAGGTACGACCTTCTGACCGGTCACCCTGCCAAGTAATGTCTTGCCGGAGGACTGATCTGGAGTAAGGATCAGAAATTCGTTTTCGGCCGCTTTGACCGGACTTGTTTTTCCATTTTCATCTGATATATAAAGAACGTCTAACGGGGCTCCGTGCTTTTTGAAGAGCTTTACCTGATCTTCTGGAATGTATGCCTGTGACCTGCCAGGATACCTATTGTCATCCTCTGAGATCTGTTCCGTGGTAAAGTCCTCTGCGCGCAGTCCAAGGATCTGTGCCTTCAGACGAAGCACAATATCCTTTGTCACAAGAACGATCTGCTGACCGCGCTTTCGCTGCTGAAAAAGCCCTAGGCAGACCTTTAGGATACGGTTATCAGCTTTGTCCTCCGGGAGATCCGGAGGAAGTTCTATGTCCTTAAAGTTTTTTTCAACGCGGAGGGTACCGCCCTGCTCCAGCTTTACACCCTTTAAGAGATCTCCTTTGTTACGGTAGCTTTCCAGAACACGGACAGCACTTCTTGCATTGGAGCCATTCTCACCTTCGTTTTTCTTCAGACCATCCAACTCCTCTACCACAACAAGCGGCAGGATCAGATTATTATCCTCAAAGCAGTGAAGGGCGTCCGGATTTTGTATCAGCACGTTGGTGTCGATTACATATGTTTTTTTCAAGTATCATTTCCCTCTTTCGTTTGATTTATTTTCATATATCTTAAACGCTCCGTGTAAAATCTGCTATCGTGATACGGTAAAGGGAATGTAAAACTTAGTGCATATTCTCCCGAAGCAGCCGTACAAGCTGAATCAGGATGGTTGGAAGTGCGGAAAGCAAAAGGATCAGGCCGTATGCCGTTATGTTCAGCTTTGCCACCGAGAAGATACCGTGCATGCCAGGAACAAGCAGGACAATTCCAAGCAGGAAAACGCCTGCGGCAAATGCCCAGAGACTGTAGTGGTTTCTTCGAAAACCGATCCGCACGATCGAATGATGGCTGCGGCAATTAAAGCCATGGAACAGACGCGCCAGAGACAATGTAGAAAATGCCATAGTCATTGCGGTCATATGATCGGTACGGTATCCGTAATGGTAAGCGATCATAGTTGCGATTGCGATCAGAATACCCTGTCCCAAAATCTGGACACAGAAGGTCCGCGTTAAAATTCCTTCCTTCTGGTCACGCGGCTTTCTTTTTAATAGATCCTTCTCCGGTGGTTCCATGCCGATCGCCAGAGCCGGAAGCGAATCGGTCAATAGATTGATAAACAGAAGATGTACCGGCTCGAACGGAATCGAAAGCCCTGCCAGAGAGGTGTAGAGCACGGCAAGGATTCCGGCCATATTGCCGGACAGAAGAAATCCGATCGCATTTTTGATATTGCGGTAAACATTGCGTCCGTTTGCAACGGCTTTAATGATCGTGGCAAAATTATCGTCCCCGAGAATCATCGAAGCGGCATCCTTGGCAACCTCGGTGCCGGTGATTCCCATGGCAACGCCGATATCTGCTTTTTTAAGTGCCGGAGCATCGTTGACACCATCTCCGGTCATGGAAACAATCTTTCCCTTTTGCTGCCATGCATCAACGATCCGGATCTTATTTTCCGGGGAAACGCGCGCATAAACAGAGATCTGTTCGATCTTATCCGCAAGCTCTTTATCATCCATATGGTCTAATTCCATTCCGGTAACGGCAAGATCTCCCTCTTTAAAAATACCGATCTGTCTGGCAATGGCTGTGGCAGTAATACGGTGATCGCCTGTGATCATGACAGTGCGGATACCTGCGGAATCAGCGTCCTTTACCGCTTTAACGGACTCCTCTCTCGGAGGATCGATCATTGCGGCAAGACCGAGAAAGATCAGATCACGCTCTGTTTCCTGTGTCAGTGCGGTATCATCGGGAAGTTCGCGGCAGGCAAATGCCAGAACACGAAGTCCCTGCATTGAAAAGGACTGATTAATCTCAAAAAGCTTCTCAGCCTCTGTATGATCAAAGGGAACCACGCCGTGTGAAGTGGCAACCTTTACGATGCGGTCCGTCATGGTATCTAAAGCACCTTTTACAAAGACAAGGTTTTGATCCTCTACAAGATAGCGGCTGCTCATCCGTTTACGATCGGAATCAAACGGGATTTCCTCCAGTCTTGTATATTGACGGCGCAGCTCCGGATAGTCGTGGCGAACCTGATCGGACATTTCAAGAAGTGCATATTCGGTCGGGTCACCAATCCCCTGTCCGTCAATAATATCGGAATCATTATTTAAAACAGCATTGAGAAGAAGCAGCTTGTGAACCGGATTTTCTTTGGAAAGCTCCGATGGAGCATATACATTCTGATCTGCGAAAAGCTGGCGCACCGTCATCTTATTCTGTGTCAGTGTGCCGGTTTTATCTGAACAGATCACAGATACACAGCCAAGGCTTTCTACGGCTTTTAAATCCTTGATGATCGCATTTTCCCTTGCCATTTTCTGTGTTCCCATCGCCTGAACGATCGTGACGATCGAGCCGAGTGCTTCAGGGATCGCCGCAACAGCAAGCGCAACAGCAAATAACAGTGAATCTAACAGCCCGCTTCCACGGTACAGGCTCAGTCCGAAAACAAAGACACAGATCACCATGATCGCCATGGCAAGCTTTCCGCTGAAGCGGTCTAAACTGACCTGCAGAGGTGTTTTGCGTTCGCCGGTGTCATTCATGAGACGGGCAATCTTTCCCATCTCGGTGTCCATACCGGTTTCGGTGACAATGACCTCTGCTCTTCCGTAGGTGACAAGACTGCCGGAATAGACCATATTAATCCGGTCCCCGAGAGCAGCCTCACCGGTTAAAACAGTTTCTTCCTTATCAATATTGGTGGATTCTCCGGTTAAAGAGCTCTCATTGACCTGCAGGGAATAATTGTTCAGGATACGTCCGTCTGCGACCACAAGATCGCCGGCTTCCAGTAAAAGAATATCACCCGGAACAATATTCTGGGCGTCAAGCTCTGTTTTAATGCCGTCCCGGAGCACTTTGGCAGACGGGGACGAAAGCTTTTTCAGACTGTTTAAGGATTTGCGGGCTTTGCTGTACTGTACGGTTCCCAGCACTGCGTTCAGGATCAGAACGACGATAATAACCGCCGTGCTTTCCGGATTACCGGATATCGCCGATACGACCGCTGCAATGATCAGAATAATGACAAGCAGATCGGCAAACTGTTCGCCAAAAACGCGGAGCAGACTTTTTTGTTTCGCACAGTCTAACGTATTTAGACCGTGTTCCCGCAGCCTGTTATCCGCTTCACTTCCGGCGAGTCCCTCCATGTTCGTCTCCACTTCGGAAAGAACCTGCGACGTTGTCTGTTGATACCAGTTTTTCATACCTTTTTACCTCTCCCTTTCTGATAAAATTTTGTAAAATAAAATGAGACTTTTCATGCAGAATAAGATCCATTAAATGATCTGACTCTGCATGAAAAGTCTCATAACCGAACAAATATTAAGCGGTATGCATCACCAGGCGCGTGCGCCGAGATTGTTGACGATGCATTTAAATTACTCCCCTTACATGCGTGTTTATTAAATTAAAATCAGTATAACGGGCGTATCAGGATATGTCAAGACGTTTTTGTTCAACAGACATGTACAAAATCCCGACAATATCTGCAAGAATCCATCCGATCGGAATCGAGATCCAGATTCCGGTCACGCCGATAAAGCTTGAGAACAGGTATGCCAAAGCAACACGAAGCAAGGCGGATACGGTCTTTGTTGCCGGCACCGTAATTCTGTGCCACAAAGGTGGAGAATGCATTGCCAAAATCCTGCACCGGCAGGTACGCAAACGTGTCGATCTTAACGGCAGCTGCAAAGGCTGCCAGGATCAGCACAAAGGCATGAAAGACTGCCGCTTTCAGAGCTTCCTTCACCTGTCATCATATAGTAAATGTCCCCTGCAACCGCGCATTCCTCCTGCACTCTTCTAAATATAAATAAAACAGAGATGCCGGTTATACAAAGTAAATGAAATTACTCCGCACTCTTCCCAGAACAAGGAACAATTCTATTATAATACACTTTATCCAAAAATCAATGATTGAGATTTCATGGTAAGAAACGTATAATAAGAAGCAGCAAAATACAAGGCATACAGAAAGGCAGGAGTACTATGAATATGGAGAGGAAATATCAAATTGACACTGCGCAGAATAGCGACTTTTTAAAAAAGGCACGAAATGAGCTTCTGTCCTTTGGGCACAAGTTTCCTTCTTCGAAGGGAAGTTCTTATTATCTCGGCGATGACGGAACCCCATGGAAAACACGAAACCGTGAAACATGGATCACAAGCCGCATGGCGCATGTATATTGTCTCGGAAGTTTTCTTTCACATCCGGGCAGTAAAGATCTTGCATCCGCTGCGATCAAAGGACTTTGCGGGGAACTGCACGATGACAAAAACGGTGGCTGGTATGCGGGACTTACTGCAGATGGCTCCATTCTTCCAAACAAGCAGTGCTATGCACATGCGTTTGTTATTCTTGCTGCATCCTCCGGTGTGCTTGCAGGAATCGATCAGGCAGATGCACTTCTTCAGGATGCATTGGCTATTTATGATAAATACTTCTGGAATGAAACAGAGGGACTTTCCTGTGATACATGGAATACAGAATTTACAAAGCTTGATGATTACCGTGGATTAAATGCCAATATGCATACGGTGGAAGCATTTCTTTCGGCTGCGGACGTCACCGGCGATGAGAAATACCGTATGCGTGCCGGACGCATCATTGATCATGTGATCGGCTGGGCTGATGAGAATGACTGGCGTATTCCGGAGCATTTTACGTCTTCCTGGGAGGCAGATTTAGAATGCAACAAGGACCATCTGGACGATCCATTTAAGCCGTACGGTGCGACACCGGGACATGGTATCGAGTGGGCAAGACTGATCTCGCAGTGGGCACTGTCCACTTTTTCGGACAGCACTACAGAGGCTGCCAGCTATCTGACTGCCGCAAAGAAGTTATACCGCCGTGCCGTAACAGATGCCTGGAATGTTGACGGTGCGCCGGGACTTGTCTATACCACAGACTGGAATGGAAAGCCTGTGGTGCATGACCGGATGCACTGGACTCTTGCTGAAGCGATCAACACCTCTTCTGTCCTCTGGCATGTAACCGGCGAAGCAGAATATGCCGAGGATTACAGCATGTTTCTTCAGTATCTCGATGAGATTGTCTGGGATCATAAGACAGGCTCATGGTTTCACCAGCTTGATCGTGATAACAAGCTGCTTGACACGGTATGGCCGGGGAAATCCGATCTTTACCATGCGGTGCAGGCAACACTGATCCCTTTATACCACCCGAAGCTTTCGATCGCTCCGGCTGTAAAGAAGCATAAGCTGATCGGATAAAGATAAGTAACAGATCTTTGAACACTACATTACGAGCATTTTCCTATACCGGAACAAAAACTCGCTTAGACCGTAAGGCTTAAGCGAGTTTAAAAATTATATTCATAATGCGGTAAGCAAATAACTTATATTATCAGGAATTCGATTCCCAGTATGGCTTCTGATCCTTATGTGAAAATCCCTTGAGTGTCTGCTTGTAGCCCACCAGTTTATCGGCATACTCCTTCTGTGATTTCGGCTTTAAACTTCCCTGTGCCGTCAGGTCGCACATCTTCTGTTCAAACCGGGCAAGTGCCTCCTGGGCGGCGTCCTTATAATTGTTCGCAAGATTGGAATCAATCTCCTGCATCAGCACTTCGAGTTCTTTATTCTTCCCAAGATGAGTCAAAAAATCAAACATTCTCATTCCTCCTGTTACAGCAGGGCACGGATCTGCACCTGTTCCTCATCAGTAAAATCAAGATGCTTCAGACATGCTGTGTTTGTCCTGATCTGCGCCGGACTGCTTGCACCGGCAAGCACTGTTGTGACTGCTTTATTGGATAGACACCATGACAATGCCATTTCAGACAACGTCTGCTCTCTGCTTTTTGCAATCTGATTGAGTGCATTTAAGCGGGTAAGCATCGCATCGTCAAGCTGGTTACCAAGCCATGTATTGCCCTTACCGATCCTGGAATCAGCCGGAATCCCGTTTAAATACCGGTCTGTTAAAAAGCCCTGGGATAATGGGGAGAATACCGCAAGTCCAATCCCGCTTTCGTAAGCATATTCATCCAGCCCATCCTCTTCGATCCAACGGTTCAGCATTGAATAAGACGGCTGATTGATAATAAACGGTGTTTTAAGTTCTGTTAAGAGTTCCTGCATCCGCTTTGTCTGCTCTTTATTGTAATTGGAGACGCCGACATACAGTGCCTTACCCTGACGCACGATCTGGTCAAGGGCACAGGCAGTCTCCTCCATGGGCGTATCCGGATCATACACATGATGATAAAAGATATCGACATAATCTAATTTCATCCGTTTCAGGCTTTGATCCAGCGAAGCAATCAGATATTTGCGGGAACCGTTACGGTCGCCGTAAGGTCCATCCCACATCTCATAGCCTGCTTTTGTGGAGATGCACATTTCATCACGAAACGGACGCATCCCACGGTCAAGGATCCTGCCGAAATTCTCCTCGGCACTGCCGTTGTATGGATTGCCATAATTATTGGCGAGATCGAAATGTGTGATACCAAGATCAAATGCCGTATGTACCATCTCTTCCATATTCGCAAAATCAGACCAGTACCCAAAATTCTGCCAGAAGCCCAGTGAGATCTTCGGCAGTTTCAAACCACTTTTACCACAGCGGCTATAGATCATATTGTCGTAACGCTTGTCATTTGGTGTATACATATGTGTGCCCCCATTTATTCATTATTGTCTTTTACTTTGCCTGATAGCTTTTGACGAATGCAGATACCAGCTTTGCACAGTGCTTTGCCGCCTGCTTTTCAAAAGTCGGATAGTCCATCTGTGCGGAATGATCTGCCTTGTCGGAAATTGCGCGAATGATCACAAACGGCAGTTTGTTCAGATAAGCTGCCTGTGCGATGGCAGCACCCTCCATCTCTGCACAGTCGCCGTGGAAATCCCGGATCAGATGCTCTCTGACAGACTGCTCTGCGATAAACTGATCACCGCTTACCACAAGTCCTTCCATCACGTTGATATCCGGATTAACATTTTTACAGCAGGCGATGGCATCATTCTTCATTTGCGTATCTGCCGGGAAGGAAAGCGTATCAACCCCCGGAATCTGTCCCGGTGCATATCCAAGAGGCTCAACGTTCATATCATGCTGCAGGGCTGCATTTGAGATAAGAATATCTCCAATGTCAAGTCCGGCATTTAAGCCACCGGCTACACCGGTGTTGATCACATGGCTTACCTGATAAACATCATTTAAGATCTGCACGCACATGGCGGCATTGACCTTTCCGACACCGCACCGGACAACAACGACCGGCACTTTATCAAGCAGTCCGTCATAAAATTCCATACCGGCCACGTTCTTGCACACAACCTGTGTCAGCTCCTGCTTTAATGTGGCAACCTCAAGCTCCATTGCTCCAATAATTCCTATTTTCAATGCTCTACCTCTTTTCTTTATGTCTCATTACTGTGGATATACCAGTCTGCTCTCGTCAATGTGATACAGGACTTCGTCCAGATACTTCTTTGCCAGATAATTTGCCATGCCAAGATTCATATCCAGATAATTGCCGCAGTCCTTTGGACTTGCGCCCGGTACTTCATCGTGAAAATCACGGATAAATTCAAACATCTCGATCATTAACGGCACGATATCCCCGGATTCGTAGTTGCCAGCCAGCAAGAGATAAAAGCCGGTGCGGCAGCCCATCGGTCCGAAATAGATCGTCTTGCTGCCGTAATTCGTATGATTCCTCAAAAATGTTGCTGCAAGATGTTCGATCGTATGCATCTCTGCCGTGTTCATGACCGGCTCCTCATTCGGGGAAGTCATACGCAGATCGAAGGTTGTGATCGTCTGATCGCCGACCGGATCCTTTCTGGAAACATAAACCCCGGGCTGCAGCTTAATGTGGTCAATGGTAAAACTTGTGATTTTTTCCATGATAATATTGATTCCTCCGTTATATTGTTGTGATCAGGTCTCCGCAGAGCCTGTCTGTTACGATATCCTTGCATCTTTCCCTGTGTGCGGCGTGAAGCGGATGATCCCGGAATGCATTTAGTGCATCTGTATCTTCTAGTTCCGCATAAAATACCAGATCGTATCCACCGGCAAGATTTGTTCCAATCTCTGCCTTTAAAAGTCCGTCAATGTGTCCGTTCATGGTTGCAACAGAATCCTGCAGAAACTGTAATGCTTCTGCTTCTCTGTGCTGCTTCTTGACGGTATCGGTATAGTTCCAGAACAGAATATGTCTTATCATAATATAAAACCTGCCTTTCCGTGTCAATCCTTTTGCATGAGATCTGTAATAACAAACCAATAATCCCATCAAAAGAACATACAAATTGATTATACACCATCTGATGAGAATAGGTAACTAAAACTGATCGAAATATATCATCGGACAGTATTGGTTTCCGCCATTCGTTCATAGGTATATTCGAATGCTTGCTGACCGGTTCTCGGATAGATCCGCTTCCCCGGCTCTCCGGTTCTTTTCATTCCAAGCTTAATCATCACTTTTTCAGACGGGATGTTTTTGCAGTCACAGTGCGCGGTAAGCTTTGTGGCATGCAGCTTTTCAAAGCCGTATTCGGTAAGCATCTGCGCTGCCCCTGTGGCAATCCCCTGATTGCGCCGGTCAGGACGTAAAAGCCATCCGATCTCAAAAACGTCCGGTTCTTCTAATGTCTCCAGATCAATGAGACCAACGATCTGATCCGACCGGATGATGACAAATATACGGTCCTTCGGAACCGGATAATGCCATTGTCTTGCTGCCCAGTCAACAAAGGTTCTGGCTTCTTCATAATCTCTCTTCGGAAAATCCAGCATCATCGTGATCCCCGGATCGGTCACGATCGATTCGATGGCACTGATATCTGATTGTTCCACCGGGCGAAGCATAAGCTCACCCCGGTATATGTTCTGATCGTGATATATGTTCTTCATACATCTCCTTATATCTGTGATAAATGATCTTATAGATAAGCGATTTATTCCCCTGCTTTTACTGCGGTGATCAAAGAGCAAACTGCTCTCTTACCGTATCGAGTGATCAGAAATCAAAGGTCAGCGGATCAAAGCTTGTTCGTTTCCCCTGATTCATCTGATCCAGAGTTTTCATATCTTCTGCAGTCAATTTAAAATCAAAGACAGCGATATTTTCACGCAGTCTGTCCGGATTCTTGGACTTTGGAATCGGAATAATACCCTGTTCGATATTCCAGCGAAGCAGGATCTGTGCCGGCGTTTTCTGATAGCGTCCTGCCATTTCTGCCAGTGTATCGTTAAATTTGCCACGCTGCAACGGAGCCCATGCCATAATCCGGATATCATGCGTCTTACAGTAATCGGTAAGCTCTGTGTCGTGCATCAGCGGACTGTTCTCAATCTGATTGATCATTGGAGAAATCTGGCAGTGTGCCAGAAGAAATTCGAGCTGGCTGATTTCAAAATTGCAGACACCAATGCTGTGCACGAGTCCCTGTTGATAAGCCTCCTCCATGGCATGCCAGGTGCTTAACATTCTCTCTTTATTCTGCCCTGGCCAATGGATCAGAAAGGAATCCAGATATGTTGTCTGCAGCTTATCCAGTGTCTCATGAAGACTTTTCATGGTCTCCTGATACCATTGATTGCCGTTATCCACCTTGCTTACCAGAAAAACTTCTGAACGTGGAATTCCATTGGCAATCAATGCATCTCCCAGAGCCTTTTCATTACCATACATCTGTGCAGTATCGAAAAGCCGGTAACCGGCATCGTATGCAGCCTTGATAGCGTTATTCATCTCGTCTCCGGCGTTCATTTTATAGACACCGAGACCAATCACCGGCATCTTAATCCCATTACTTAATGATATCATTGTGACATCTCCCTTCGTTTTCTCTTCTACATTGATATGACTGGCAACGATCTCATGCGCACGTTTGCAGTCGACACGGCTAAACTCAAAGCGGTATGGAACGTTATCTTTGGGTGTGGATACCATCAGCACCTGCGAAAGCTCTCCGTTTGCCGGCTGCTGCCATGCAAAGTCGAACTTCTCCCAGCGAAGAACGGCGACACTCGTCATCACGCCTTCCGCGGTCAGATAACTGTACCGGTCATGAAATATCATGGTGACATACGACACAATGTCAAGAATAAAGACCACATAGACACCGATATAAATTCCGAGGGTCCATACGTCATCAAGTAACATGATAAACCGGAATACCCGTGCGATCAGGTACCAGAAAAACATCAGAAAGACTACATGAAAAATGTACTGCTTCAAATTATATAAAAGCGTCTTTGCGATGATTGCGTCCGGGTCTTTCCTGGCTTTATTCATGGCTCTAAGTCCCGGTATAATCCCCTTGATCCATACCTTCAGATGTGCAACCATCTCATAGACTACGCCGACCGTAAGCAACAAATTCCAAAATAACGACATAAAAACCGCCTTTCTCCCATAGTGTAGACCATACATGCTTATTCTCTGTTATTGTAACACGTTTGACGCATTTTTTCATCATTGGACATGAACATTATCTATACAACATAAAATAACGGATAAACAATTTTGTTTATCCGTCATCGTTTTAACACGCCGCGTCCGGTTCTTCTATGATCTTTGTTTTCTTCTCTTCTTCTGTCTCATTCCGAAAGATCGTCCGGAAGATCAGACGAACAAATGGTCCGCAATAAAACATCTGATAACAGATTGCCATCGGAAAATTCATTGCCCATGTCTGAATCCATGTTCCGAAGGTCTTCGTCTCCTTAAACAGGATTGTCGCAACAAGACTCATGATCGGACACATGATACAGCAGATGCAGATAGAAATTGCATATGTGATAAACTGTGGTCGGTCATCCGGCTTCATAACGGTAAATGCCAGCCCTCTTGCAATTCGTCCAACAACGAAAAATTCTAAGATAAATGCGACAGGCACCATGACCGGCAGCTCATGAACTGCGGCAAGAAATGTCGCTCCTGTAACCTTGCCCATATTAAGAGCTACATTGTAGACAACCATTCCGTACACCATAACAGTGGCCATGATTGCAGTGAACACAACATCCTGAAACTTGTTTTTTGGCATAAAAAATCCTCCTTGATGATAACTTTTCGATGTGTTGTTCGTTATCATCCCGGAGGATTGTGCGTTTCCAATTTCGACCATATTTTATTAACTTGTGGATTATAACATGATCTTTTCGAAATTGCAATAGCAAAATTTATTCTCGTTGGTATATGTCGGCGGATAATTTACATATAAAGAAACAATTGCTATACTTGATAATACAGAATAAATTGATATAAGGGTGATTTATCATGAAACGAATTGATTTTGAAAAAGGAACCGTTACCGGAAATATACTTGGCGCAGCTCTGCCAATGCTGGTGGCGCAGATTCTTAATTTATTGTATAACATTGTGGATCGAATCTATATTGCAAGAATACCGGAAACAGGAACCAAAGCACTTGGCGCTGTGGGACTTTGTTTCCCTTTGATCACGATCATTACTGCTTTTGCCAATCTGTTTGGCGGCGGAGGTGCCCCCCTTTTCTCAATATACCGTGGTCAGAAGGAGGAGTCCAAAGCCGTCCGGATCATGAACACATCATTTACAATGCTTTGCCTCGGTGCGGTTATTCTGATGTGCTTCGGCCTGTTTCTGGCACGTCCTCTTCTGGTGCTGTTTGGTGCCTCCGCAGATGCACTGTCCTACGCTTATCCATACATGATGATCTATCTGATCGGCACACTTCCCTCCATGATCGCTGTCGGAATGAATCCGTTTATCAATGCGCAGGGATATGCGTTGATCGGTATGTCATCCGTGGCAATCGGTGCTGTCGCCAATTTAGTGCTTGATCCGTTGTTTATTTTTGTGTTTGGCTTGGGTGTGGAGGGGGCCGCAATCGCAACTGTGATCTCACAGTTTTTATCCGCCGCATTTGTCTATCATTTTCTGACACGGAGGGCTGAATTTAAGGTACGCCTTCTGCGAAAAGGGGAGCTTCGCGGCTGTCTTGGTTATGCCAAAAATATTATCAGCCTTGGCACGGCAGGATTTATCATGCAGCTTACCAACAGTCTTGTGTCCATCTGCTGCAATCATGTTTTGTCTATTACGGGTGGTGATATTTACATCTCGGTTATGACAATCGTATCAAGTGTACGTCAGCTTGTGGGAACACCAATCTATGCGATCAATGAGGGGGCTTCGCCGATCTTAAGTTACAATTACGGAGCAAAACGCCCGTCCCGTGTCCGCAAGTCCGGTATTGTCATGGGTACGATGATCCTTGGCTATACGGCAGTTATGTGGGGGCTTATCATTCTTGCTCCGGGTACGCTGATCCGGGTGTTTAGCTCAGACCACGCTCTTGTTCAGGACTCCATCTCTGCACTCAAGCAGTATTTCGCCGCATTTATTTTTATGGATCTGCAGTATATGGGACAGACCGTTTTCAAATCTCTGAACAAAAAGAAGCAGGCGATATTTTTCTCCCTGCTTCGTAAAGTAATTATTGTAGTACCGTTAACATATCTGATGCCGTTTGCCTTTCATATGGGAACTTCCGGCGTCTTTCTGGCAGAGCCGGTGTCCAATATCATTGGCGGAGGCATGTGTTTTATCACTATGCTTTGCATTGTTTTGCCGGAGCTGAAACGAATGGAGCAGACATCGTGATCATTATAGGATCATTCTCCGGGACTGCTTGAAATAACCTTTCCGGTATTCCAGAGCATTACCGTTCTTTTCGCGGCGTCAAGCCTCTCTTCTTCCGAATGAAAATCAATGGTTACAGAGTGGCATCCGCATTCCAGACACATCACATAATAACCACAGCCGCATTCCTCTTCCAACAGTGCGCCGCCATCGCATAACGGACAATCATTGATGTCTAACATTTCTTCAATATTCATAAGCGTTCCTCTTCTATTCTTTAAATTTATCTTGATCCAGCATGTGGATCAAGAAAATCGTTCTCTCAATAATATAGAGCAAAACAGCACTAAAAGTCAACTTGATATCAGAAAATGGCTAACAGCATTTTAAACCGGCTTCTTTGCAGGCATTATAAAAAGCAGCAAGACCGGTTTCCTCAAAATCCAGATGTGCCTCGTATTCCTGCTGTGTCGTTTCAAATTCCAGACTACCTTTGCCCCGGCATTTGATGGTCATACGGTAGCATCCCTTTTCGGTATGCGTCCGGTCGATCACCATGATCTTGCGTACCTCTGTGATATCGTGATATCGCACCACATGCTGCCTGCGATTGACATTGAGTCTGATCGCATCACTATCGAACTGAAGCTTTAGCTGCATCACGCCCTTTGTGCGTTTCTCGCGAAGTGCATAATACACACATACGATCAGTAATGCGATAACAAACGCGCCTTCCGGCATATATTCTTCTACATAACAATTGTAGATTCCAAAGATGTGGTCGATCAGACAGTATGCCAGAAATTCCACTGCATAACACCCCATAAAAAGAAATGCTGCATGTAAGCCCCAGCGTTTTGTAGATAACGCACTGTCATTTATGGTGATTTGGTATGATTGATTCATTGTGGTCTCCTCTTTTGATATAATATTACAATTTATATTTACTGATATGATTCCAATTTTCAGGTAATCCCATTGTCTGAAGAAAAGTCTTTTGACTTATATTTTCTGTATTTTTAATATACTGCTTAATAATTAGATTGAATGATTTTTTAAACTGTGAAAAATCCTCTGTAGAAAGTAACATTCGAAAGGCAATTACAACAGAAAATAAATCATTTTTTCCACATGTATATTGGGTACCTTTCTGTGGCAATTTCATTTTCTTATGTATTTCTGTATTAGGAATATCAAATCTGCTTTTGTACGAAAATAATCTTTCGTTATGAGCACAAACATTTCTATACAAAGTCAGCACTTTCATATATTGAATCAGTTCTTTTTTTTTT
>NZ_DBLXSO010000022.1:0-48777 GCF_057878315.1 Jutongia sp.
GTCCGAAATAGCTGAGCTCACCTACGGAGCTCAGTCGTACGGATGCGTATTTATCAAAGCATTGCAAAGCAAAGACTTTTCAGAAATCCTACTGATCTGCGCCAATTTTAATACCACCAGCTCACGGTTGTTCAAAAAATCAAGGCAAAAAACCAAATTAGGCTTCGGACATAAGAAATAGTATGGGCGCAGTGATATATTTTATGTGCGAAGTTTGAGTCATTAAATTTATATAAAACATCCCTCATCAGCACAAAAACCCTGAACCGCCCTATATTCATAGGGAGATTCAGGGTTTTTGTAAATTTATAAGATAAAATTATCGTTTAAATTCAATGAGAACTGCTCTTACTGCATCTGAGCAGCAACCTCTGCTGCGAAATCCTCTTCCTTCTTCTCGATACCTTCACCGGTCTCGAAACGGATGAACTTCTCAACAACAAGCTTGCAACCCTCTGCCTTTGCAACAGACTCTACATACTTGCCAACAGACTCTTTGTTCTCGCCCTTGAAGTACTCCTGCTCCAGAAGACAAACTTCCTTGAGTTCCTTGTTCAGACGACCTGTGATCATCTTCTCAATGATCTCATCCGGCTTGTTTGCATTCTTAGGATCGTTCTTAGCCTGAGCAAGAAGGATTGACTTCTCATGCTCCTTGTAATCAGCATCTACATCGTCTGTAGAAACATACTGTGGACGAAGAGCCGCAACCTGCATTGCTACGTTCTTCAGGCACTCCTTAACTGCATCACTGTCAGAATCTGTATCAGCTACTACGAGAACACCGATCTTTCCACCACCATGGATGTAAGGAACAACAAGACCGTCTGTTGTAACCTTCTCGAAACGACGGATGTTCATATTCTCACCGATCACGGCGATCATAGCCTTGAGTTTCTCCTCAACGCTTCCGGCATCCTCTGCTGCCCACTTCTCAGCCATGAACTCTTCCATGCTTGCAGCGCTGGAGTTCTTTGCCTGAGCAGCAACCTCAGCAACATATGCCTGGAACTTCTCGTTCTTTGCCACGAAATCAGTCTCACTGTTTACCTCTACGATAGAAGCAACCTTGCCATCCTCATCGACATCGACAGCAACGATACCCTCTGCTGCAATACGTCCGGACTTCTTAGCTGCCTTTGCAAGACCATTCTCTCTTAACCACTCTACTGCCTGGTCCATATCTCCCTCTGTTGCAGTTAATGCCTTTTTACAGTCCATCATACCTGCACCAGTCATCTCTCTAAGCTCTTTTACCTGTGAAGCTGTAATTGCCATTGTGATTCCTCCATTCTGATCCGCCGGGAATCCCCCGGATCTGTTGATTTATTATTCTGCGTCCTCTGCCGGAGCATCCTCGCTCATTGACTCGCCCTGGTTTGCCTCGATAACGGCATCAGCCATTGTAGAAACGATAAGCTTAACGGCTCTGATCGCATCATCGTTACCCGGGATAACATAATCCAGCTCTTCCGGATCACAGTTTGTATCAGCGATACCGATCAGTGGAATACCTAATGTATGTGCTTCCTGAATGCAGATTCTCTCCTTCTTAGGATCTACAACGAAGATAGCATCCGGAATCTTCTTCATTTCCTTGATTCCGCCAAGGTTCTTCTCAAGCTTCTCCCACTCCTTCTTCAGACCGATAACTTCCTTCTTAGGCAGTACATCAAATGTACCATCCTCTGCCATCGCCTCGATCTCTTTGAGTCTCTTAATACGAGTCTGGATTGTCTTGAAGTTGGTGAGCATACCACCGAGCCATCTCTCGTTTACATAGTACATACCGCAACGCTCTGCCTCTGTCTTGATAGAGTCCTGAGCCTGCTTCTTTGTACCTACGAAAAGGATGTTACCACCGTTTGCAACGATATCCTTTACCGCATTGTAAGCAGTATCAACCATGCCTACAGACTTCTGCAGATCGATGATGTAGATACCATTACGCTCTGTGTAAATGTACTCAGCCATTTTAGGGTTCCATCTTCTTGTCTGATGTCCGAAGTGAACACCTGCTTCCAGTAACTGTTTCATTGAAATAACGCTCATTTTGTTTACCTCCAATTGGTTATTGTTCTTCCATATGCTTCCCGGATCGACTCCGGCGCATGACCGTGAGCACGGCACCAATGCGTGATCCGCATATGTGTTTACTTGTTTCTGTGCGCAATGGACAGACCTGTCGCAAACGCACTTGATTAGATTATCATAAAACCTTCCTGTTGACAAGGGGGTAACAATATTTTTTGTATTTTTCTTTGCGAAAAAAATGCAGACAGGTATCTGCCTGTCTGCATTGCAAATTATCTTCTTATAATATTACAGTCCGAGGATCTGTTCAACCGTCTTCTGCATATCCTCAGTCTCACATACGGTATCGTGAAGTACCGGAGCACTGCGGATTTCCTCCACCGCCTTTGGCACCTTTGTACCGGATACCTTCTCTAACTCATCGATCAGATCAAAGTCATCCATACCCTTGTACTTGTCATCAATGGCTCCCATAACGCTGGTACCGAACTTATAAGGACTTGCTGTTGATGCGATGATCGTCTTGGCACTGTCGCCGGTCTTTTCCTTATATGCATGATATACTGCGGAAGCAACTGCCGTATGGGTATCCATCACATAACCGGTCTTCTCATAAACACGCTTGATCTCTGCGGCGCACTCTTCCTCGCTTGCCCAGCCTCCGACGAAATCCCTGAGCTGTGCCTTCATATCATCTGTCAGCGAATACTTTCCGGTAGATGAAAGGGCATCCATCATAGCTGCTGTTGCGGCGGCATCCTCTCCGGCAATCTTAAAGATCAGTCTCTCCAGATTGGAAGAGATCAGGATATCCATAGATGGAGACGTTGTCAGAATGAAATCACGGTTTCTGTCATAAACGCCTGTCTCAAAGAAATCAAACAGGACTTTATTTTCATTGGATGCGCAGATCAGCTTGCCAACCGGAACACCCATGTTCTTTGCATAATATGCGGCAAGGATATTTCCAAAGTTACCGGTCGGTACAACGAAGTTGACTGCTTCGCCCTCTTTGACTACGCCCTGACCAAGAAGTCTTGTATAGGAATATACATAATAAACAACCTGCGGCACCAGACGACCGATATTGATGGAGTTAGCAGATGAGAACTGATATCCCTTATCCGCCATTACCTTTGCGAGTTCTTTATTGTTAAACATCGCCTTAACACCGCTCTGCGCATCATCAAAGTTACCGGTAATACCGACAACCTTTGTGTTCTTACCCTTCTGAGTCACCATCTGGCGCTCCTGAATACGGCTGACACCGTTCTTTGGATAAAATACGATAATGCTTGTGCCCTCAACATCTGCAAAACCGGCAAGAGCAGCCTTTCCGGTGTCACCGGAGGTTGCTGTCAGAATCACGATCTCGTTTGTAATGTGGTTCTTCTTCGCAGATGTAGTAAGAAGATGTGGCAGAATAGATAATGCCATATCCTTGAAAGCGATGGTTGCGCCATGGAACAGCTCCAGATAGTATGTACCATCCTTCTCCACCAGAGGAGCGATCTCCTTGGTGTCAAATTTATCGTCGTAGGCCTTTGCGATGCAGTTTTTCAGCTCTTCCTCCGTAAAATCCGTAAAGAACTTCTTCATAACCTCGTATGCCGTCTCCTGATAATTCAGTCCTGCGATCTCCGCAAATGACTTGTCCAGAGCCGGAATGCTTGTAGGAACGAAAAGTCCTCCATCCTCTGCAAGTCCTTTTAAAATTGCCTGGGAAGCAGTTACTGCCTTTCCTTCACTTCTGGTACTTCTATACATTGGTTCCATGTCTTTCCTCCTGTTCTCCTGTGCAAATATCAAATTCAGAAATATTATTTCCCTCGCGGGCATTTTACCATATCAATGCCCTTATTTCAAGACATAACTCAAAGCGCAGGTATAAAATCCCGCGCTTTGCATCTGACATTTCAGGAGCAGTCCCAAAATATTTACTTATAAAATTCGTGACCCTGATGCTGAAACAGTCTTGTGAGACTTCGGTCAAACCAGCTTACATTTCCGCCGTCCGCATAACGGCGGTCCATGAAATATAACGCCCCCTGTGAGCCATCAACACCGTGCAGTGCCTCGTCGACTGCCTTTTTGGTATCCTGCGAGGCACACGCCTTTGCATAGCTTCCGTCTGCGATCGGTGAAAACTGTCTTGGTGCAAACACAACCTCGCGGATCGTTGACGGGAACTTTTCGTTTTTCACACGGTTTAAGATCACATTTGCCACCAGAAGCTTTCCCTGATGGTCTTGATTTCCCGCCTCTGCCTGTACGATCTTTTCAAGGATCACACGGTCACTGTCAGTGATGTTGACACCACAGTATTTGCGTATCTCCAACATTCTTTTCCTTCGCGCGTTTTCCTCACGGATCCGTTTTAATTCCTGTTCATATTGACGAACCCGGATCTTGCGCACATGATCCAACTTCTTTATTTTACAAGTCACTGAGGCAGCATCCGCTGCCGGAAGACTTTCCTGCCACAGCTGCACACGGGATTTCAGGCTGCTCTCAATACTGACCGGTGCCAGCGCTACTACCTCCTGTGACTCCATATTCCACAATGACAGCCCCGTGCTGATCGCAAATATCGCCACCCCCCGTACAACTTTCGTTTTCCTCATGGTATTCTTCACCAAACCTTTCCCGGCTCATGATCTATTGCATTATCTTATGAGCCATTTTTTACATTGTTACAAAAACATTACAAATTATATTTTCATTCTTTCTCTTTTATTCGTATTAGTTTATATTTTTGTAACATTTGATGAATTTTATACATGTATTTCCAGATTTTTCTAAAAAAATTCCGGCATCCTTCGACAAAAGTGTGACCGGATATTTTATTTTACAGGGAAGCTATAAATTTCAGGAAACGCGTCTCGAACATAATGTGGTCGTACAATTTGCGGTATTCCTGTGTGGACAGCTCCGGGATATAATTGGAGATGTAACGGATCGGTATCCCTGCTGCCTGCAGCATTTCGGCTGCCTTATTGTATGCCACTGCCGCTTCGGTATCGGTTGCATATCTGCCGACAATACGATCCCCGTTCACATGGATCTTTGTCACATAAACAGGCGGATAGACCTCTGCCTCCCGGCTGACACCATGATAGGAATTTAAGATTTCAATATTCGCATAGCGGTAGTCATGGTCATTTCCATTGACAAAACGGTAATCTTTGTTCATCACGGCGAAATTTTTGATGCCGTAACGGGACGCAATATTGACCTGCATGCCATAATCCGCCACAAAAAGGTGACCTCCGCGGCGCATGATCGAATGATGGGAATAATAGAAAAGATCATCCACATCGAAAAGAAGTACATCCTCCTCATTCAGATAATACTCAAAATAATTCGACTGCAGATAGATCGGTGTTTTGATATATAGACGATTATTTATGAAATTGGTCAGAACAACCCACTTAGAAAAGGGAAGTTCACAAGATTGATAATCATCCGGCAGGAAGGAGGTCTCCGACTTTAAAAGACGGCTCGCCGTGCAGTAAGCACTGTGCGCTTCCTCCTGGGATGAATAACTGCCGAGACTGATATGTCTGCCACGAAACGTCACCGAAGACCGGAAATAAATCTCTCCGTTCTTTTTCTGTGCCTGAAAAACACCTGGAAGAAGTTTCATGACAGACAAGCCTCCTCTCTGTTATCTATTTCCGGCTGCGGTACTCCCGCAGAACAATCTTTTCGAGCTTTCGTTTCAGAACGATCTGAATCTCCTCATGCTTCGCAATCTGTTTCACAAGGATGGAATAAATACCGGCACGATTAGCACCCCAGACATCCGTAAACAACTGGTCTCCGACAAACAATGTCGTCTCCGGCGTCGTGTTCATGCGGCGCATCCCCTCCTGATATCCCTTCGGAGATGGTTTATCCGCCTTATATACATATTGTGTTCTGACAGCATCCGCAAATGGTTTCACACGATAATCCTTATTGTTGGAGATCACACAGGTCTCAAACCCCAGCTCACGCAGATGCTCAAACAGACGGACAGCCCGTGCGGTCGCCGGCTGGTCATGCTCTACCAGCGTATTGTCGATATCAAACAGGATCCCTCGATATCCCTTCTGATAATACAGTTCAAACGGAATCTCATAGGCCGACGGATAATCCTCCCTCGGATAAAACTGCTGAAACATGAAAGCCTCCTTACATCTGCTTTGCCAAATTGATCATTTCAATCGCACCAAGTGCACAATCATAACCCTTGGTGCCCGCCCTTGTACCGGCACGCTCAAGTGCCTGCTCAATATTGTCAGTCGTAACAACACCAAACATAACAGGAACACCGGTTTCTAAGGATACACTTGCAATGCCCTTGGATACCTCTGCGCATACATAATCGTAATGGCTTGTCGCACCACGGATCACTGCACCAAGACAGATCACAGCATCATACTTACCGGACTCTGCCATCTTCTTTGCCATCACAGGGATCTCGAATGCTCCCGGAACCCATGCCAGTGTAATATCATCATCCTCTACATTGTGACGTACCAGACCGTCTCTTGCTCCGGAAATGAGCTTTGACACGATAAATTCGTTAAAACGTGCTGCTACGATACCGATCTTGGCGCCATCTGCTACTACTTTTCCTTCTAATACTTTCATTTTATGATCCTCCATTCTATATAAGCCTTTTTCGGCTCATTTTCATACATTATTTACTTATCCTTATAATAGGATAACAGTCTGACTCACTCCTGCCGCATTGTAATTACAGCTTCAGAATATGACCCATCTTCTCTTTCTTGGTCTTCAGATAGAAGCTGTCATACTTGCCCGGCTCCATCTCAATCGGCACTCTCTCAACAATCTCCAGATCATAGCCTGCCAGACCATACACTTTTGCCGGATTGTTGGTCATCAGACGAAGCTGATGAATCCCAAGATCTACTAAGATTTGCGTGCCTATCGTATAATCTCTGGCATCCTCAGGAAACCCCAGTTCCAGATTCGCCTCTACGGTATCACGACCATGATCCTGCAGCTCATATGCACGGATCTTATTGATCAGACCAATGCCACGTCCCTCCTGACGCATGTAAAGAAGCACGCCCCTGCCTTCCTTGGCGATCATCTTCATGGCAGCATCATACTGCTGTCCGCAGTCACAACGAGCCGAGCCGAGAGCATCACCGGTCAGACACTCTGAATGTACACGGCAAAGCACCGGCTTGCCATCTGTGATATCCCCCATCACAAGTGCCACATGATGCTCTCCATTTAATTTATTGACATAACCGTAGATCGTAAACTGACCGTATCTTGTCGGCATTTTTGCCTTTGCCACGCATTCCACAAGCACTTCATGTTCCTTACGGTACTGAACCAGATCAGCAATTCTGCCGCATTTAAGATTGTGATCCTCTGCAAACTGAAGAAGGTCCGGCTTTCTTGCCATCGTACCATCCTCCTTCATGATCTCGCAGCAAAGTCCTACCGGCTTCAAGCCTGCCAGACGACAAAGATCCACAGTTGCCTCCGTATGACCGTTACGCTCGAGCACCCCGCCCTTTTTGGCAAGAAGCGGAAACATATGTCCCGGCCGACGAAAATCCCATGGCTGTACCTGATCATCGACAACCATACGCGCTGTCAGGGCTCTCTCCTCTGCCGAAATGCCTGTCGTCGTGTCTTTATGGTCGATAGATACGGTAAATGCAGTACAGTGATTGTCTGTATTTTCACTGCACATCTGTGGCAGATGAAGCTTATCTGTATACTCCTGTGACATCGGCATACAGATCAGTCCTCTGGCATAGGTCGCCATGAAATTGACGTTCTCCAGTGTGGCATGCTCTGCCGCGCAGATCACATCTCCTTCATTCTCCCTGTCTTCATCATCCATCATCATAACAATCTTTCCCTGACGCAGATCCTCCAGAATTTCTTCAATTGTGTTAAATTTTGTCTCCATGATATACCAACCTCTCTATCTCTTTAAAATCCATACTTCGTCAACATCTCAAGCGTGATCCCCTGTCGGTTCTTCTCTGTTTCCTCCGGCTCCGGAAACGTGATAAGACGTTCCACATACTTACCGACCAGATCATTTTCCAGATTGACCACATCTCCCTTTTTCTTGTGAAGAAGTGTCGTCTCCTCACCGGTATGCGGAATCACCGATACCGAAAAGCTGTAATCGGTCAGAAGTGCCACCGTCAGGCTGATCCCATCGATTGCAATGGATCCCTTCTCGATAATATAACGCAGGATCTTCGCACTTGCTCCGACCTCAACCCAGACGGCATTGCCCTCCTTCCTTGTGGAAAGAATGGTTCCCGTCCCATCAATATGACCGGCTACGATATGACCGCCAAAGCGTCCGCCTGCAGCCATCGCCCGTTCCAGATTAACCCTGCTGCCACGGCCAAGCGCCCCCAGAGAACTTCTCCGCAGAGTCTCCGCCATAACATCTGCCTGAAATCTGTCTCCCTGCAGAGATGTCACCGTCAGGCACACACCGTTGACCGCAATGCTGTCACCAAGCTTCGTCCCCTCCAGCACCTTGTCTGCAGAGATCGTAAGCACTGCTGATTCCGCGCCGATGGCAATGCGGTCTACCGTGCCTACCTCTTCAATAATACCAGTAAACATCTCATTCTCCTTACAAAATAAAAATGTCCCCAAAAACGGGGACATCAAAAAATCACTGATCTGCACTTCTCACATCCAGACTATACTGTCGGCCTTGGAATCTCACCAAATCCTGTCACACTGTGACTCACGGGCTGATGTGTCACAGGAAAACGTCCCATGCACAAATACCGTCGGTCGCGAATTACACGCTGCCCCGAAGTTTATTTCATTCATCCTATATCATAGCACAGCCTTCTATCCTTTGCAAGAGCAAATATCCGCCTCGATCAAAAGATCCTCCCCAAAGGAGGTAATCTTTTGGTCTGTCAGCCTCCATGCCTGATCCGGTGCATCCACGCCGATTCCGCGAACCGGTGTAAAACCGGCATCACCGCCAAACAGCTTCGGTGCAATAAATGCCTGCACATGCTGAACAATTCCATCGGAAAGTGCACTGTAGTTGAGCATGCCGCCACCCTCCAGAAGAATACTGTCAATCTTTTGTTCTCCAAGCTTTTTCATCAGATCTCTAAGATCTACTCTGCCATCCTTCTGTGCGGTGACAAGAACCTCCACCTGATGTGCCTCATAGTTCCGGATCTTATCTGCATCCTCGGATACCGTGGCAAGAATCGTCCTTACCTCACCTGCTGTCTGCACAATCCGGCTGTCAAGAGGTGTTCTTAAGCTGCTGTCGCAGATAATACGGATTGGATTGCGCCCTCCCGGAATGCGACAGGTCAAAAGCGGATCATCCGCAAGCACTGTCTGCACGCCGACCATGATCCCCGTATATTTGTTGCGCATCCGCTGAACATGCGCTCTTGCCTCCTCGCCGGTCACCCACTTGCTCTCACCGGTATGGCAGGCGATCTTGCCGTCCATCGTCATCGCATACTTCATCACCACATATGGCGTTCCCGTCGTAATATAATGGAAAAACACCGTATTGAGCGCATCACACTCTTTCTTGAGTACATGCGTCTGCACCTCAATACCGGCATCCTCAAGCTGCCGGATTCCTTTGCCTGCGACAAGTGCATTGGGATCATCGGAGCCAACATATACTTTGCTGATCTTATGCTCGATGATCGCCTGCGTACACGGCGGCTGCTTTCCAAAATGACAGCACGGCTCCAGCGTCACATACATTTCCGCGCCGGTGGCATCCTCCTTCAGATTGGCAAATGCACTCCGCTCCGCATGAAGATCTCCATATCGTGCATGATAGCCCTCCGCAAGGATCCGTCCATCCTTTACGATCACCGCTCCAACCAATGGATTGGGGTTCACATGCCCCTCTCCCTTTGCAGCCAGTTCAATGGCTCTTCTCATGTATTTCTTGTCCATAACCTGTCACTCCGTTTCCTTAATCTGATGCTGTGTAATTCCTTGTTCCTTCTGCTGCTTTTCGCGTTCTCTTGCCGCTTTGCTGTATGCACAGCCACAGTAGTCCTGCCGGTAGAGGTCATATATTCCGGATAGTTCAATTGATTTAAGATAACCGCCCTTCTTCTTGAAATCGGACACCAGATACGGTATGCCATATTCTTGCGCCAGCAAAAGACCAATCTCATTAAGTTTCGCCGCATTCTTGTGCGGGCTTACCGACAGCGTCGTGGTAAAATAGTCAAACCCATGACTGACCGCATACTGTGCCGCCTTTCTCTGTCTGAGCTCATAGCAGGCAAAGCAACGCTCGCCGCCCTCCGGAAGCTCCTCCATACCCTTCGCCATGGAAAGAAACACCTCCGGTTCATACTCTCCCTCCACAAAAGAGACCGGATAACGAACAGGAAGCTCTTTTAACAGTCTCTGCTGCTCTGCCACCCGCTTTTGATATTCCGCGCTCTCTGTGATATTCGGATTATAGTAATAAACCGTAATATGAAAATACTGCGCCAGATAAGACAGGCAATAGCTGCTGCACGGAGCACAGCAGCTGTGCATTAACAGCTTCGGAACCCTGTCCTCCCGCTGCAGCATTTCAATCACCTTATCCAGCTCTTTCTGATAATTTATCTTATTCATAGCATATCCCGTTCTTTCTGATCATCAATCTGGCGAATCATATATCCGCCCTTTCCGATGAAATACCAGCCTGCAATCATCTGCTTATGGCTTATCTTTACCGGTCTCGTCCGGCACAAAAGCATTTAATAATACAGTCTGCTGCACCGCCTTGCCGGTAAAGCCCCACTGGCTGCGCAGCGAATCCGGCACATATGTAAAAAACACTCTGCCAAGCAGGATACAGAGAATGAATACCCAGAAAAATCCAAGCACACCCCCGGCTAACTTATTCATCGTACCGAGCACCGGAATATGATCCACAAGCTTCAGGACGTGGATCGCACGCAGCAAAACAAACTGAAGCAGCGCAAATACCACAAAAAACACTACCGAGTACGCAATGCCCTCCGCCGTCTGTAAAAGTGCTTCCTGCGCCAGATCCGCAAATGCACCGTTCCCGAGTCCCTGCCGGATCATAGGGACAAACAGAGTCTGCGCCAGCGTCTTTTTGAGCATCTCTGCCGCAAGAATTGCTCCAATATATGAAGCAACCATTGCCACGATCCGGGCAATGGTCACCAAAAAACCTCTATGATATCCCACTAGAACAGACACCAGAATACAAATGGCGATCACAATGTCTGTATATGATGTAATACTCATATGATTCCCTCTTTATTCTGATTACAGAAGCACATCCGCCATATCATACAGACCGGCTCCCTTACCCTTCAGAAACTTAGCTGCTGCGATGGATCCCTTTGCAAAGACCGCACGCGAATATGCGGTATGCTTGAAGGTGATGACCTCGTCTGTTCCGGCAAAGATCACCTCATGGTCGCCAACAATCGTCCCGCCACGAACCGCAGAAATACCAAGCTCCTTCTTATCTCTCTGCTTTCTGACCCCTGAACGGTCATAGACATATTCAAACTGATTGTCCATCGCTTCATTGATGGAATCTGCCAATGCAAGTGCTGTACCGGACGGGGCATCTAACTTCTTATTGTGATGCTGTTCAACAATCTCCACATCAAAGCCCTCCGCACAAAGCTTCTGTGCTGCCTCCTGCAAAAGCTTCATCAAAAGATTGATGCCGAGTGACATATTGGCAGACTTAAGCACTGCTACCTTCTCACTGGTCTCACGCAGATATGCAAGCTGCTCCTCGCTCATACCGGTCGAGCACTGCACGATCGGTGTTCCTGTCTTTGCTGCATAATCCATGCGCTTCTCAAATCCGTTTGCAGAAGAAAAATCAATGATGACATCTGCCTTGATATCACATGTATCAATATCCGTAAACACCGGATAATCATTGTCTCTGTTGTCCACAATATCGATGCCTGCCACGATCCTGCAATCCGCATCCTCATTTACCAGTCCTGTGATCATCTGTCCCATACGGCCGTTACAGCCTACCATAATAATATCTGTCATTTTATCCTCCTTATTCTGTCTGTGATCATCAATTGATCATGTCATCCTTCTCCAGTTCTATTTTGGAAATTACATCTGCATATTCTGCCAGCTGTGGCGGCAGATTCTGTCCGGTAAGCACCAGTCTGGTATAATCATCCCGCAGCTCGATCAGGTGAATAATGTCATCCACCGTAATGATCTCCAGATCGATCAATCCAAGGATCTCATCAAGCACCAGAACATCACAGCCGCCGGTGTCGATCACCTTACGGGCAAAATTGACACCATTGATGATATTCTGCTTCTCCTCCTTCTTCTGGGATGCCAGAAGCTCAGAAAATGACTCCCTCTCTTTCTCGAAGCGGAACAACTTGATATCCGGCTCCAGCTTCTCCAAAAAGTTAAATTCCTCCGCATCATTTCCCTTCAGAAACTGGATAATGATCACGGACTGACCAAGACTTGCCGCCCGGATACACTGACCCACGGCTGCCGAGGTCTTTCCCTTTCCCGGTCCGTAAAAAACCTGAACAATACGCCTGTCCATAATTCACCTCTGTACTTTCCTGTATAATGTCCGGTCATTCCGTGAAATACTCCTCTGAAAAAAATGACCGGAGATAAAGAACTTCCTCTTTAACTCCAGTCATTCTATCATATTTATAATGAAAAATCCACTCTTTTAGATTTCCTCATCGTCAGACCGGTATTCCAGCTTGCTGACGGAAACCTCATAGGCGGTCCGCTTCTCATATTCGTCCTCACCAATCTTTTTCTGATACTCTCTGCTCTGGATCCTGCCCCAGATCTGCACATGCGTACCAACCTCAAACTGATCGGCATAACGGGCATTCCTTCCCCAGCAGATACACGGAATATAATCCGACTTGCCATACGGGCGGTTCACTGCCAGCAGCACATCGGCAATCTCCCTGCCAAGCGGGGTTTTGCGGTATACCGGCTTCTTGCAGACATACCCGTCCAGAAAGATATGGTTTGGATCCTGTTCATCCTCCTCCGGCTCCATAACCGCAACCTCTCTGGCAAATACAGAGAGAACAAGACGGTTTCTCGTCTCCTCATGACGGTTGTAGGAACGGAACTGTCCGTTCGCATGCAGAACATATCCACGGTAATCCTCATGAACATCCAGAATCCGCTCCGACACCATAACCGGTATGATATCGTTCGAATTACTCAGACGGCTGACCTCAATATCCACCGTATAGAAATCCTCACCGTATACCGTGTGGCTGTACGCAAATTCGCTGACCACTTTTCCCGCAATGGTGACCTGGTTATTTGTAAAGACTTTATCCAACATATTTTTTCCTCCCTTTTCCTTTCACAGTCTCCCGGCTGTGTTCGCAGTAACTTAGTTAATACATCTATATTTTCGTGCTATAATCATTATGCCACAAATTTCCTGTTTTAAACACTGATTTTTGCGACAAATCACGACGCTTCCCACGATAAGATCAAGTCATCCGATCTCCTTCGCCCCAAAAAAACCGTTTTTTCTTGACAATGTCATCATATCTTTCCCATTCCACAGGTTCATTTTTGTTACTTTTTCTTACTTGTATATTGACACAATAATCGGTATACTAGTGTATTGGTGATTTATTTTGTAAATTGTAGAAACGCGATGAATATCGCCTTATATGAGAAAGGACTTGAATAATTATGATGCAGAAACGTGAAGACGTCAGAAATATTGCAATTATTGCACACGTAGACCACGGCAAAACAACTCTGGTGGACGAGCTCTTGAAGCAGAGCGGTGTATTTCGTTCCAATCAGGAGGTCGCTGAGCGTGTCATGGATTCCGGCGATATCGAGCGGGAACGCGGTATTACGATCTTATCCAAGAATACCGCTATCACTTATAAAGATACAAAGATCAATATTATCGACACACCGGGCCACGCCGATTTCGGTGGCGAGGTAGAACGTGTCCTTAAAATGGTAAACGGTGTTGTTCTTGTTGTTGATGCCTTCGAGGGAGCAATGCCTCAGACGAAGTTCGTACTGAAAAAGGCATTGGAACTGGAGCTTCCTGTTATCGTCTGCATCAACAAGATCGACCGTCCGGAGGCGCGTCCGGAGGAGGTTGTCGATGAAGTCTTGGAGCTTTTCATTGATCTGGATGCCAACGAGGAGCAGCTCGACTGCCCGTTTATTTATGCATCCGCAAAGGAAGGTATCGCTTCCTACAGTGCAGACGAGCCGGGCAAGGACATGGTTCCTCTGTTTGATACGATCCTCGATTATATTCCTGCTCCGGAGGGCGATCCGGATGCCGGCACACAGGTGCTGATCAGCACAATTGATTACAATGAATATGTCGGACGTATCGGAATCGGCAAGATCGATAACGGTTCCGTCCGTGTAAATCAGGATGTTGTTATCGTCAACCATCACGATGATTCCAAGTCCCAGAGAGTCCGCATCACAAAGCTTTATGAGTTTGACGGTCTCCAGAAGGTTGAGGTACAGGAAGCAACCATCGGATCGATCGTTGCAATCTCCGGTATTACAGACATCCACATCGGTGATACTATCTGCTCACCGGAAAATCCGGTTGCCATCCCATTCCAGAAGATCTCCGAACCGACGATCGCCATGCATTTCATGGTCAACGACAGTCCGCTTGCCGGCCAGGAGGGTAAATTCGTCACCTCCCGCCACTTACGTGACCGTCTGTTCAGCGAGCTTAACTCCGATGTCAGCCTCCGTGTCGAGGAAACCGACAACATGGACAGCTTCAAGGTATCCGGACGCGGTGAACTTCACCTTTCCGTTCTGATCGAGAATATGCGCCGTGAGGGCTATGAGTTCGCAGTCAGCAAGGCAGAGGTTCTCTATCATACGGACGAACGCGGCAAGAAGCTCGAGCCAATGGAGCGTGCCTTTATCGATGTACCGGATGAATTCTCCGGCAGCGTTATCGAGAAGCTCAGCAACCGTAAGGGCGAGCTGCAGGGCATGGGTTCCATCGGCGGCGGATATACCCGTCTCGAGTTCCTGATCCCATCCCGTGGTCTGATCGGTTATCGTGGTGAGTTCATGACAGACACCAAGGGAAATGGTATCATCAACACGACATTCGAGGAGTATGGTCCATATAAGGGCGATATGAATTATAGAAAACAGGGTTCCCTGATCGCCTTCGAAACCGGCGAGACCGTTGCATACGGACTGTTTAATGCACAGGACCGCGGAACACTGTTTGTAGGACCCGGCGAAAAGGTATACAGCGGAATGGTCATCGGTCAGAACGGTAAGGCAGAGGATATTGAGTTAAATGTCTGCAAGACAAAGCATCTTACCAATACACGTTCTTCCTCCGCAGATGACGCATTAAAGCTGGTTCCGCCGAAGAAGTTAAGTCTCGAAGAGGCACTGGAGTTCATCGACACAGACGAGCTTTTAGAGATCACACCAAAAAGCCTGCGTATCCGTAAGAAGATCCTGGATTCCACTCTCCGCTTCCGCAGCAAAAAGAACGCACAGAATAATTAAGCCGCATACCTTTTCGGTACTGCGCTATCGACACAATGAGATATAAAACGCTTTGATCTGCTGCCATGACAGACATTCCTGTCGTGGCAGCATTTCTATTCCCGCCATTGCCATCTCTGCCAGCAGTAAAACATCCTCTCTTGCAACCCACACCATATCCCGCAACGCCACATCCTTCTGCGCAAGAAACTTCTCCATCGCCGGGAAATCTGTCCCCTTGATCGTGCGGTAAACAAAGCTAAGTGCCAGAATACCTGCCAGATATTCCGGAATTCCGTACCGCAGCCACAAGGGTTTAGCCAGCTCCTTCCACAGAGAACTTCCCGTTTCCGCTTCCATTTTCACAAACAGACTGTAAAACCGCTTTTCCTGTCCGCGAGCCGACGGCATTATAACAGTATCCGCCGTCCCTTCCGGAAATGATCCTAAATAACAGGTCTCACCCTCCCGATTTCTGTGCCACAGCAATTCCTCCGGAAGCATGGATGCCGGTATCATATTCTGCGCCAGGAACAGAAGAGGCATCACCTCATTCCCTATAAGCGCATTACCACCTTTTAACCACAGGGCTCTTGCCACACAGATTTCCTGCAGTTCATAAAGGCCGCCAAATGCCAGCAGACGATCCGTTGCACACTGACACGTTCTGACAGATTCCACCTGCTTACTCTGATATACTCTGTCGGCAGGTTCTCTCCATTTACATGCCCGCAGCCTGTCCGCAAGCTCCTCCGGATTCTTCCAGACGAGCTTTTCCACCTGACAATGCAGACGTAGTTCGGTCACAGCCCCGCTCTCCCAAAAATCTTCTGCTCCCTGCCCGGAACGCAAAAGGACAGCCACATGACTGTCCCTTTGCTCTTCGATCCATGTATGAAATTGTTCTGCCGTGTTCGTACCGGTGATCACTCTCATTCCTTATCTCCCTCATCCTGGCTGCTTCCATCGGATGCAGAAGGAGCCGGTGTCGCCTTCGGTTTCTCTGTTGCCTCAGTGCTGCCGTTTGAAGTGTCACTGCCTCCATCGTCCCTGTCGATCTTAACCGTCACAAATTCCGTCTTGACGATTGCACTGCTGTCTCCCAGATCCAGATGAACCTTCAGACGATATTTTCCTTTGCGGAGTCCCTCGCAGTCCACATATGCACTGTAATCATCCGCATTGATCTCATCTAACACAGAAGAGATTCCCTGAAGTGTGATGCTGACTACACTCTTATCTCCAAGGATCTTCGCCGACAAATGATCCGCCAGAGAGGCAAACTTGATATCCTCCACCGGAATGGAAACCTTTCTGCTCATCTGCTTCTCAATACCGATCCGCAGAGAAACCTGTGCATAATCTGTCAGCACAAAAACTCCCTCCGGAAGATAATCCTGAATACTGATATTTTGTTCTACCGAACCACTTGTACTTCTCATGGCGGTAATATCTACCGGTACATTCACCTCACTGATATTGGCAAGCTCTTTTCTGTCACCGGCCACCCGAATCGTCTCAGGCTGACATTCCGCATCGACAAACTCATAGCCTGCCGCCGGTTTTCCGGTAATCTTAATGTTGACCGGGATCGTCTTCGTCCGGAGTACATGAACACTGACTCTGACTCTCTTTACGCCGTAATCCAGAGTGCTTGATTCGATCGCCTTACCATCTGCATCATATGCCACCGGTGTTACCCTCTTACGGAAATCCTCTCCGACGCCGCTGACATTGACTGTGACACGCACGGAATCAATCTTGTCAATGACTGTCTTGCCGCCGGTCACCTCCAGCATATTCGGACTTGCCATGCATTCACCGACACTATAGCCATTCTGCGGTGTTCCCTGCGTTGCTACCGTGACCTTGATCTGCTTGCTCGCCTTATCCTCCAGTGACACCTTCAAAACCGTGCTGCACTCCAGCGTCGGCTCATCGGAAACATTCTTCTTAAGCTCAGGCACGATCGCGACCGCATTGACTGCCGAAAGATCCGACAGATCCGCTGTTGCACGGATATCATCTGCTTTCAGACGGTCTACCACGCTCTTCTTGCCCCTGACACGTACCTGTGCCGTACTTCCCTCAATGATCTCATATACCTTATTCACCGAGGAAAGTGCATCCTCGTTGATCGTCTCAACCTCAACATTAAAGGTTCTCTCTTTATACGGATCCTCAATGTTGACAATCGCTACCCACACTACAATTGCAGAAAAAAGTGCCAGCAGCTTAATCCCTATATTATTGAAAACATATTTCTGAATAAAGTCCTTTTTGGTTTCTCCACCAGAATTGCCTTGCTGCATATTCATTACCATGCCTTTCCAATCATCTGTGCGCCCCGGGTCTTTTAGTTTCTTCTCAGCCCTTTCCAGCGCTTCTTCTCCATCTCATCACCAGACTTGCCCTGCATCTCTGTCAGTTTCTTTTTCAGAAGATCACCGTCAATATTTCGAAGAAGCTTTCCTCCGACAGCAACCGAGATGCGTCCCGTCTCCTCAGAGACAATGATCGTCAGACTGTCTGTCACCTCACTGATACCAACACCGGCACGGTGTCTTGTTCCAAGCTCCTTGGAAAGCCCCATGTTATCTGATAACGGCAGATAACAGGTTGCTGATACGATCCGGTCGCCGCGAATGATCACCGCACCGTCGTGAAGCGGTGTATTATGCTCAAATATATTGATCAGAAGCTGACTGCTGATCGTAGAATCCAGTTCAATGCCGGTTCTCTCATACTCGGAAAGATCAATGTCCTTCTCAATAATGATCAGCGCACCGGTCTTCACCTTTGCCATCTCAACAGTCGCCTTGACGATCTCGTTAATACTGCGCTCCGAGAACCGCTCGTTCTGATTGCGCGTGTCGTCAAACGGGATCAGGGTGGAAACGATGTTTTTCTGTCCAAGCTCCTCCAGTGCCCGGCGAAGCTCCGGCTGGAACACAATCATCAATGCCGTGATACCGATGGAGATCGTTCTTTCAAAGATCCATACGATCACGTTCATACCAAGAATATAAGCGATCACATAGCATGCCAGCAGAACAATGATTCCCTTGAGCAGCGTCCATGCCCTGGTATTCTTGATCCACAATGCCACATGATAAATTACAAATGCCAGTATCACGATCTCCAACACATCGATGACTGATACCTTCGGCAGATCAAACAAATGTATATATTTTTTTAAGGATGTAACAATAGAGTTCATACTTCCTCCTAATCTCGTCTATCCTGCTATATTTCCTGTTCTGCACTATCCTTCGGCCGGCTCATTTCCTTTGCCGGCGGCTCCGACTCATCCTTACCTGCCGATCCGCCAAAGCGCCCGCCTCCCAGCAGATGTGCATTAAACCTCTTAACCCGCTTCTCTCCTACGGCGATATTCATTTTCGGCACCGCCTTGACATAATAGTAGTATTCGTCATCCTCAAACTGAAGATACTCTACTGCCGTATAATTCAGCACAAGCTGGAAAAACTGAACAATCCATGCCAACACACCGCAGATCACCGTTTCGATCATCAGGGGCAGAACATGAACTTCAATATTAAACGGAAAGCTGACCGCGAGGAACAGAAGAATATTGACGATCACACCGACAACGATCGCCGTCTCATAAACATAATGAAACTCCTGGCTGCAGATCATATTGACAACTACCATCACGATTGCAAACACCGCAATGGTCAGATACATCTCCTGATTCGTAAAGATCATCTGAAAGGTCTGGTTAAACAGCACCATGCTGTCCTCCGTTGCTGTTCCGACCACCGTGGTAATGCACTTCAATGCATAGCAGCATATAACCCCGCAGCTCATCGGGATCACTGCCACCGGTGCACCGATCAGTCCCAAAAGGATCGGCACCAGATAAGGAAGACGCAGACCATACATGATCGGAACTGCCAGGATCACATAGCCATGCTCCGGCAGAAAACGCAGATACACCAGATATGCCGTCAAAAGCACAAGAAGTGTCACTAACGCCAGCGAAACAGATACATAATACACATGAAATACAATATATGCCGCCGCCAGAAATAAAAGCACTGAAATCGGAAGAACCGTGTTGACAACCGAAAATGCCAGCACCACATACCAAGAGTTCAGTGCCGGATTATAACCGATCAGCTGATTGATCGAAAAAAACGTCAGAAAAGAAAGTAGAAAACGAAAAACTGCATTTACAATACGGGCATGATTCTGGTAAAACCGGATCAATCGTTCCCTGATCTCCAATAAATGCGTCATTCGTTTCCTACCTCCCTGCTCTGTTCATAAAATAATTCCATTTTCTTAAGCTCTGTCAGATAAGCTCTGCGCTTGCTCTGGATCCGGTGATACTTTGCCGAAGAAATAAGTACCGTAAAAAAAGCACATCCCAGCAAAATAAGTAAATAGACCGCAAGCGCTCCAATCGCAAGACTGCCAATATCAGGAAGTCTGACCTTTGAGAAAATATATTCAAAATGGTACAGTGCCACCAGAAGAAGCACCAGTACATAAGCCACCGAATAACTCCAAAGTGTCACCAGCAGATGAGAACGAATATAGTCGATCCGGTAATAACCGGCTTCCTTCAGCTCCGTGTGCAGCGGTTCCTGCTCATATCTTGCCAAATTTACCATAATTCGAAGCTTTTCCTCGTTTACCATATGAATCCCCATTTCCCATCATAATTGCGTACTTCAGAGACTTTAACCATGTTTCATCATAACATGTAGCCTGCCCGATTTCAACTCCTTCTTCACACAATTTAGAGAAAAATAAGACTTGAACCGGGAGCAGCTATCACTCCCGGTCCAGGTCTTATTGAATGTATTCATATGCGTTTTTGTATGCCGTAAATTCTTCGAAAACAGGTATGTTCAAAGCCACACACCGGCAGATTTATTATACATGTAATTCCTATTTTGTCAGTTTCAGCTCCAGAAGCTCCGCATAGCCAAACATTTCCTCCGCCTGATAGCAGGCACAGAGAACAACATCAAGCTCGTATGCTTCGTTCAGCCGGCTCATGTTGCAGGCTGCCAGTGTGGAGTCCGCCAGTGTCCGAAACAACTCCAGGGCATCCTTCTGACGATATGAGGACATATCCTGCCCGATTTCCTCCAGATAACGGTGCTGCGCCACATAAAGGATCAGAGGAAGAATATCCTGTCTCTGAATCTGCAGACAACGGCGCTTATTCTCCTTCCGGTAGGATGCGATCCATTCCTTTGCCTCTCCCACCGTTGCATTCCTGTTCATTCCGCGCCCATACTCCTGCGAAAGCTTTAAGATCCATACCGGACATTCGCTCTCCTCACCCATGTTCTCCAGCTCAAGCTCCGCCTGTCTTGTCTGAAAGAATCTTTCCTTATGAAGCGGAACGTTGAGCAGATCCGAAAGATGCTTCTCCGTCATGCTGTTGACCGACTGAAAATCCGGCGTACTTTCCTTATCATCCTTCTTGGGCTGAAACACCTCCGATAACAGTCGTGCATTGGATTCCTTCTCGGTATACGCTAACGAACAAAGTTCGGTAATGCTGGCCTTCAGACCATCCGAAATCGTTTTCTTTCTGCCCTTAGACTGCGCATTCACATACTTACGGACGTTTTTGCGGTAATTGCGCGGATCATACAGACGATGCTGGCACCACACGGAGTAATCCGTCTCTGACAAAAGACGTTCCAGTTCCTCCTGCGCATCCTTCTTGGCATACTGCAGGATCAGCTTTTTGTATTTGTGGAAATAATCTAACGTTGTCTTGCTGTAACCCTTGAAGCTGGAGGCATTTTCCAACATCCAGCCAAGAAACTCCTCCCATTCCAAAGTCTTTCGCACCTGAAACTCGCCCATCAGCGTCTGTGTTCCACAGGTCTGTGCAAAGCTCATCACATGGGTCAGCCGCTGTTCAAAGTCAAGGATCATCTGCTGGCACTGCTCGTAGTTTTTGTGATTCTCCAGACCGTATACCAGGATCACCTCCCGGTAATCATTGACCTGAAATGCCGGCTCATGAATCCCATAGATCAGATATTCCTGACAGTCCGCCACGCTCAGTCCCATCGCCAGACAGATCCGGTAAACCTGTTCCCTGTCCGGAACAGCACTGCCGCCGATCCCAAACCACTTGCGGATCGTCGGAAGCGTTGCAAAGGCTTCCTTTCCCGTCTGTTCCCGAAATCTTTTGTATGCCTCTCTTCGCATCTCCTCCGTGATCTCATCCTCCGGAAGCATATCCAGCTTTTCCATGATAAATTCGGAAAAATCACGGAAATGTGCCTCCTGCTTGATATTCATCAATGCCATGGTAAATGTTTTTCTATGTGTTCCCATTGTCTCTCTCCCTGTTTTATAATGATCACGGAATCACGCCTACAAACTGCCCCGAATCGGATTTCTTCTGTGCCTTTGTCCCTGTCTTTGGTGCTGCCGTAGCCTTCGGCTGCGCTGTTGCCACGATCTGCTGCTTCGGCTTTCTGGTAATGGTCACAACGATCGTTGTCCCTACCGGAACCTTACTTCCTGCCGTCCTGCTCTGCGAAGCAACAATTCTTTCCGTTCCTTCCTGTTCGACCTCTTTCCATGTCCAGTGAAGCTTTCTTTCCTTCAGAAGGGTGCGCGCACGCTCTTTGCTCACGCCGGTCAGCTTTGGAACTTCTGTTTTTCTTTTGCCTTTGCTGATCGTCAGCACAATTTTGGAATAGGTTTCCCCGCGGTATCTTGTCTTTGCCGGAATACTCTGCGATACGATCCTGCCCTTTTTGATCCGGCTGCTGTACCTGTACTTCCACTGCACGGAAAGCTCCGTATCCTGCCCGGCTAGTGCTTTTAATGCTTCCTTTTTCGTCATGCTCTTGAAGCTGATCATCTGGTATTCCTGCACATCTGCCGCATACGGTGTCACCGTTGCCACTGCAAATGCTGTCTGCTGCGGCGCTTCTGTCTGTATCGCATCCTTCTTCGCCTGACTGTGCTTATGAAGTCCGTATGCCGCCCCCGTTCCAAGCAATGCCACACAGGCAAGCACAGCAGCCGTTCCCGCAAACCACACCCCGAGACGCTTCTTATCTCTGCCTTGCTGATAAAGTCCCTGATACAGCTCATCCATCGTCTGGTAACGGTGATGAAAATCCACCGTCATTCCCTTCATAAACGCTCTCTTCTGCCGCATCGGCAGATCAACGTCCGTCATCTCCGTCAACGATGGCATATCATCCTCCAGCACACGCTGGATCGATTCGTCCGGAGCCTTGCCGGTCAGTGCATAATATGCCGTGGCACAAAGTGCGTACACATCGGTCCACGCCCCCTGCTGCCCTCTCGTCCGATACTGCTCCTCCGGCGAAAAGCCACGCTTAAACACAACCGTCATACTGCGCGTCATATTGATATTTTCTTTTCTTGCGGCACCAAAGTCGATCAGCACAAGCTTCTCATCACGGGTCAGCAGCATATTATCCGGACTGATATCCCTGTGTAAAACTCCGGTCTGATGTACCTTTGCCAGTGATTTGATCACCGGCTCCAGCATCCGCAGAAACTTCTCTCCCTCGATCGGACCGTTCTTTTCCACATATTCCTTCACACTGATGCCATCCACATACCCCATCACGATATAAGCGGTATTGTTGGCATAGAAAAAGTCCCGCACCGATACGATTCCGTCCAGATCATAATAAGCAGAAAGACTTTTCGCCTCTCCCAGATATTTCTTTAAGCTTTCCTGATACTTCCGGCTTTCCCTTTTCTCATATATGTATACATTGGTATCCTCGTCCTCCTCGCTGATATGGCGGCTGACAAGGCTTGCCGGAAAATATTCCTTGATCGCTACCACCGTATCCAGAAGGCAGTCCCATGCAATATAACTGATCCCGAAGCTGCCCTCCCCGAGCACCCTGCCGAGAACATACCGGTCACGCAGACACATACCGGGGCGCAGACAACGCGGTATCGGGCGGTATTTATCCTGCTGCAGCCCGCAATAAGCACAGCGTCCCTCTGCGGTCAACGGCTTCATGCAGCCAACACACCGTTCTCTTCCATTTACTTTCATATTTCACCAACTTTTATCTTCTTGTTCTTATGTAATGTTTTATAATGTCATACTTCATTGATTATAAAACATTTGCGGAACGAAAATCTTTCCGTTTTTTTCATTATTATAATCGTACCTTCGTCATTTCCAGTTTATCATAGTCCCCAAAGAAAAAACAGACCCCCGCTGTCGCAGGAGTCTGTCTTCCGGTAAAACATGAGATTATCCGTCAATTGTATATATTTCATTAATATCAAGACAAAAATTCTGTGCTGCTAAATGAGACAACGGATTGCTTCATTGCTATCTGTTTTGCCCCTTGTATTACTTCAGCAGGTTATCATCAACAAAGTAGTCAATACGCATTGCATGACGCACATCAGCCAGTGTCTGTGCAGCTACCGCCTCTGCCTTCCTGCTGCCCTCCCTGAGGATATCATAAACATCCGGCAGACGTTTCTCCCACATCTGACGACGCTCACGGATCGGTGCCAGCTCCGTCTGCATTACGTTGTTCAGGAACTTCTTCACCTTGACATCGCCGAGCCCGCCGCGGGAATAATGCTCCTTCAACTCATCAAGACTGCTGTAGTCCGGCAGAAATTCCTCAAAATATTCCGGTTTGCAGAACGCATCCAGATAAGTAAACACTGTGTTGCCCTCAATCTGACCCGGATCCTCTACGCGGATATGGTTCGGATCAGTATACATAGACATGACCTTCTTCCGGATCTCCTCCGGCTCCTCAGACAGATAAATGCAGTTGCCGAGTGATTTACTCATCTTCGCCTTTCCATCGATACCCGGAAGACGTAAGCATGCGGAATTGTCCGGAAGCACGATCTTCGGATCCGTCAGTGTCTCGCCATACACGGAATTAAACTTATGTACGATTTCCTTACACTGCTCCACCATCGGCATCTGATCCTCACCTGCCGGAACGACCGTTGCACGGAATGCCGTGATATCTGCTGCCTGGCTGATCGGGTAACAGAAGAAACCGACCGGGATACTTGCCTCGAAATTACGCATCTTAATCTCAGCCTTTACCGTAGGGTTTCTCTGCACTCTGGATACAGTCACCAGATTCATATAATAAAAGGATAACTCTGTCAGCTCCGGTACCATGGACTGAATAAAAATCGTAGACTTCTCCGGATCAAGTCCGCATGCCAGATAATCCAGTGCTACCTGCATGATATTGCTGCGAACCTTCTCCGGATGCTCCGCATTGTCAGTAAGTGCCTGTGCATCTGCGATCATAATATAAATCTCATCAAAGTCTCCTGAATTCTGCAGTCTCACACGCTCCTTCAGGGAACCTACATAATGTCCTACATGAAGACGTCCGGTCGGACGGTCTCCGGTCAAAATAACCTGTTTCATTTTATCTAGTCTCCTCCATTCCAAAGCACCTTCCGGTCATCCAAACACCTCCGGCTGCCGTATGTCCGTTTCCTCTTATTCAAGTCTGTGCTTTCCTTTCATTATATATGGAAATGAAGGCTGTGTCAAAAAAGACTAGAATAAAATTTTCATGGTCTTCTTTTTAAAACCTGTTTTGGCGGTAATGAGCTTCCTGTATGCCTTGCGACAAGCGGACGGACAGGAAATCACTGCATTTTTCTGTATTCCGGTAAATGCATTTTTCCCGATGGATGTAAGCTTTTTCGATTTGATCTGCAGCTTTTTTAACTTGCCACAGCCGGCGAATGCCTTCTTATCAATCGCAGTCACCCGGTAAACAACCGCCTTTCCCGTGCGTTTGTCCTTTACGGATGCCGGAATCACAAAGGCTTTGACATTTTTCTTCTGCAGACCCACGAATGCAGCAGTCTTTTTCTTAGCACTGATGATCCGGTATGTTGCATTGCCTGAGGTAAAATACTGATCCTGTGCCGTTGTCTCCTGTGGTGCCTGTGTCTGCGCAATCTGCCCGGTGCCGTCCTGTGTTCCCGATACGACAGGAGTTGCATGCGGCTGTCCACTTGTTGCCGGTGTCATGACCGGTGACGGTGCTGTCTCCTGCGGTGCCGGCGTTACCGGTGCCGGTGTTACCGGTGACGGTGTCGTATAAACGATCGATGGCACCGTTGGCACCGGCGTTGTCAGAGCATCCGGTATCAGTGCCTCCTCCGGACCCTCCGGCGTTGGTGTCTGTGTCGGAATAACCGTCGGATCGTTATTTCTCTTATCCTTCCAGTTTTCTGTCAATGTATTTTCATCACTGATTTCACAGACATCTCCAAGTACACCGACCATATCCACAAAGAATTTTCCCTCCTTCAGGGCGATCGTGACGGTATGCTTCTTATATTCCAGCCCGGAAACAGAACAACTCATATTCATGTTGTCTGCCTTCTGAAGCTTTCTCTCCTCCGGCTGTCCGCCATCCACAGAGACAAGTACAGTACCCGCCTCACTTGTTTTTGCTAACACCTCCATCCCGGTTCCTGTGAAGCTGTATGTGAGTGAAGCTCCCGCCTCACTTGTCTCGGACATGCTTCTCTGGTATACATACATGCCCTTTCCATTTGCATGACTCCATGTTCCCTGATAAACAAGCTTTGTATTTTTCTCCGGTGTCAGATCATAGGTCTCCATGTTATCCAAAAGCTCTGTATAATACGGAACATATCCTTTGATCTTCATCACACGCAGATTATCAAACTCTGTATGCGTATAGGAAGAACCAAGACCAATCCTTCCTGAGGTGATCGGATTTTCATCGGTATATTCTGCCACCGGACAATTATTGATATAAGCGGTGATCGTTGCTCCTGCACCCTTCAGTTTTAAATTGTTCCATACAAAGGCGCCCTTCTTAAAGCTCTCCTGATCCGAAGCCGTTCCGGAAAGCACCACCTTATCCTTTCTGTAAAGCTTCCATGCTCCCGATGCACTGACACGGAAGGTGTAGCCCGAGCTATCCTCCAGTTTCTGAGAGCCTCCTGTCTGACGGATCGCCACGGATCCATATGCTTTGCTCACATTATTTTCAAACAGAACATCTACCGATGCAGTATAGTTACACCAGCGGAAATCACCGAGCAGGGTAACTGCATCTCCGTCATTCCAGCTGTGTCCCACACCATTCTCCGTTTGGTCAAGCTGCTGGCGGAGCACCCGGTTTCCGTCCACTGTTTTGTATGCCTCAAAGGCACCGTTGAGTGTATGCGTATAACGTGCCATCGCACCGGAATCGCCACCGCGAGAGCTGATATAATCCTCTGTTTCCTGACTGACTGCGCCATGTGTGGCAATGACAGCAACACGCTTGCCGGTATACTCAAAATCATCCGCATATAAAATACCATTTGAGGTGTCCTGCGCATCTCCTGTTTCATCGGTATCAAGAACCGTTCTTTCTCCCTCAACCGGAAGTGCTTTTGTGTGTTCCTCATCGTCATCCACATCAAGCGTCGTGACTGTCACAACTGAAAACGGTTTTACCTTTACCACATAAGAGCCGTCCTCTCCCGCTGAAACGCTTCCTGTACATTTCATATAATTTTCATTAAATCTTCCATCATCAGCAGCCCTTGTTTCCCATACAGCAAGCTTCTGATTGTCAGAAAGCTTCATGTTCTTCACATTGATCTGATAAGACATCGGATACTCACTGTCATTGACGATCACTGAAGAAAATGCATCCTTTGACGGTGCTGCGAGTGTCATATAGTTTTCGCCGCCGCGTCTTCCATCCACCGGATTCGTTCCGGATGCCGTCGAATTGCTCGCCTCAGGAATCGCACGCCAGATTCCCGCTGTATTATCCTCATTTTCCCAGCCTGTCACAGCAAACTTGCTCAGATGTGCCAGAACAAGCAGACCTGCATCATAATGGATCCAGCCGGACCATGGATCTCTCGCACTGACAAGCTCCTTAAAGGAAAACTGTCCTCCCTCATAGAAGGAACCGATCGCCGGCTGATAGACCACATGGGTTCGTCTTGACTTTACGAAGCCCTTGATAAATGTATTGCCCATCTCCAACGCACTTCCCGTACCGCCAAGTCCTGTTCCCTCGGTCGTTGGATCCTTGACATTGTTAGACGGACGGAATGCGGAGTTTGAAAACACCGCCTGCGCTTCGCTGTTCCAAACCTCTTTATCAGCACCCTCGGCAAGCCATTTCATGCCGCCGTTTTTATCATCGGAGGTGGTATAGTGATAACCGACCACATCCACCGCATGATAGAAGCCGCCGTCTGATTTCATGGAAGCGACAATGTCTGAAGAAATGCTTGTCGCCTCATCAGACACCACAAGCTTTATCTTCTGAAACAAAGCTCTCTCCTTTGCATCCGGAATTGTCTTTTCATTTTCCGATGCAATCCAACCCGCAAATTTCTTCGTGTAATCCACATCGGTCTTTTTATTCCAGGCTTCATTCACATTTGGATTGATATAATCCACCATATAACCATACTGACGGTACGCTGCCAGGATCGTTGCCTTATACCACTTGTATACATCCTCAATCGATTTAACCCACTCCGGCGCATTCCAACGTAAAATGCTGACCTTGATATCCGGATTGATCTTTTTGGCATCTGCCGCCAGCTGCCAGCCCGGATTACGGAGAACATTTGCCTTCTCATAGCGGCTGCGCTTAGTCGAAGCCTCAGAGCCGGTCGAATTGTTCCGGTCATTTCCCATCTCCAGCTTCACATGCGTCATGATCGGATATTTTCCTCCGAACAGATACTGAAGAAGCTCTGCATATGCCTCCGGATTCTGTGCCTTGTAATCCATAAGAAGATCACTGGTGGAATTGGCACTCAACAGACCAAAACCCTTATACGTCAATCCGTTCACATTGTTGGCGCGGATATCATTGCCATCCACGGTAATACTGCCGCTTTTCTCCTTCGCAGCACTCTTCTTCTCTGTCACGCCGCTTTGTACACCTGCTGCCTGCGTTTTCACGCCCCCACCGCAAAACGGCATACCGGTCACAAGAAGCGACAGACTCAGAATACCAACACATACTCTTTGAAACACCCTGCATCTCATTCCAAATACCTCCTGTTTTTTGCCCGCCAATGTTCACATCCACAACATGAATATTGGCATTTATTTACTTTACCAGATATTTCAATTTTACAGTTTATTGATATTTACGGCAATCAATGATATTATCATATTTGAACAAAATGAACATATATATATCAGAGCATTTTAAGAAAGGAGAGCTTATGTGGTTTATCTGTTATCCTGACATCACTCCGGTTAAGGAGCTTCCGTTTTATACAATCAGCGTCGGTATGCACCTGTGGCAGTACCCGACACCACGCGAAAACGGCTATCCGTATCCGCAGTTTCTTTACAGCAACAAAGGCAGCGGAAAGCTGATCACCGAGGGAAAGACACATATTATCCCGGAGCATTCGATCATATTTCTGCCTGCCAATGTTCCCCACTACTATGAGGCGGTCACGGAGGACATCTGGGACGTGCGCTGGTTTGTGCCTTACGGCGATGGAACGGTTGCTCTGTTAAAGCAGTTTGGCTTTGACCGGTGCCGCATTTTTCCGATCACCAATCTTGGTGCTCTCGATGAGATCCACAATAAAATCCATATGGCGTTTCAGATCAACACAAAGGAAAGCATCTTTTTCTCGGCATCCTACACCTATGAATTCCTGTTTGAGTTTTACCGCCAGTACAAGGAGCATTCCTCTCCGAAATCTGCACAGTACCGCCGCCGTCTTACGCCACTGATCGAATTTATTGAACATAATTTTGACTCGGAGATCACACAGCCGATGCTCTGCGAGCAGCTTCACGTCTCGCCGCAGCATCTGTGCCGGATGTTCCGCGAGTGTCTAAATACCCGTCCGATGGCATATGTGACACAGATCCGGCTGCGTCATGCCAGCGAGCTTCTGGCACATTCCGAACTGAGCGTCTCGCAGATCAGTGAGCGTGTCGGATTTAATAATCTGAATTATTTCTGCAAAGAATTTAAACGACACTCCGGCATGACGCCGACCACCTACCGCAACCATACATTGAACCAGCTATAGAAAAGAGGTCCCTATGAATCATAATCTTCATCCGATTTTCCGCGGATTGACTACAGGCGAATATCAGGAGCTGACCAACCATACCCGCATTCATGAGAAGGAATTTACAAAGGGGGCACTGATCTTCCAGAACGCCGACCTTGTCACGGAGACCGGCATTATCCTGACCGGCAGTGTTCATATTGAAAATACGGACTTCTGGGGCAGCACAAGTCTGTTAAGCGAGGTGGGTGCCGGCGGTGTATTTGCCGAGACCTACAGCTTAAGCCATGAGCCGATGATGGTGGATGTTGTGGCGGCAAGCGACTGCCGGATCCTTTTTATGGATGTCACATTTCTTCGCGATAACAGCTTGTCCGGATATTCGTGGCATCAAAAAATGCTGAGCAATATGCTCAGCATTTCTGTCCACAAAAATCTTACCCTGTCCCACCGCATTTTCTGCACCAGCCCGAAAACCATCCGCGAACGTCTGCTCACTTATCTTTCCTCCCAGTCTCAGAAATGCGGAAGCGAAAGCTTTGAGATACCGTTCAACCGCCAGCAGATGGCAGATTTCTTAAATCTGGACCGCAGTGCGCTCTCCAAGGAGCTCGGCAAAATGCGGGATGATGGATTTCTTACATTTCACAAGAATTCATTTACTCTGCTACATCCTGCTTTGAATGAATCTCACTAAGCTTCTTTAAACAACTGATTGCAACCATAACACCAAGTACCATCAGAAGAACTGCAACGATCAACTGCAGTCCGTCGATCAAAAATACTGCTTTACCTGCAGCAATGTTTGATACCAGTGCGATCGTCTTCTGGATCAGTGCCGTGAAGGTTACAACAAGCATAACAACCATTGGGATGTACAATGTCCAGCCGGTTCTTCCTGTTGTCTTTAAGAATACAGCCAGTGCGATCAGTACAAGTGCTGCTAACAGCTGGTTTGCAGAACCAAACAGCGGCCATACGTTGTTGTATCCGCCCAGAGTCAGAAGGAAACCGAAGAATAATGTGATCACCGTTGCAAAATATTTATTCGTAAGTACACGCTGTACCGGTGTCATCTTTGCGGTATCTGTTGTATCTCCAAGGAACAGCTCCTGGAAGGACATTCTACCGATACGGGCAACGGAATCGAGTGAGGTAAGTGCCAGTGCAGATACACACATTGTCATAAATACAGTTGCGAGCTGCACCGGAACACCGAGCTTCTCAAGGAAACCTGCAACACCTGCAGAGAAGATTGCAAATGGGGTACCGTCCGGCTTTGTTCCATTGACGGCAACAGCGCCGACAACAACAAGTGCTACAACACCGAGAAGTGACTCAACGATCATTGCGCCATAACCGATCATCGGCGTATCCTTCTCATTGCTTACTGTCTTTGATGATGTACCGGAAGAAACGAGACTGTGGAATCCGGATACGGCACCACAGGCGATCGTTACAAACAATGTCGGGAACAGACCCTGACCGCCAATGTTAAATCCGTTATATGCATTCAGCTTCATGGTTGGGTGTGCGAAAAGAACACCGATCACTGCACCGAAGATCATACCTAACAGCATGAAGGTTGTCATGTAATCTCTTGGCTGCATCAGAAGCCACATTGGCATAACAGATGCCAGGAACAGATAAACCATGATGATTCCGATCCACGCATTCTTTGTCTGATAGATCGGCAGATGCATACCGATGGCAAACATCACAACCAGAAGTGCGATTGCAACAACGGCTTTCACAACCTCGTTCATTTTGCCGACCTTTTTCTGGATCAGACCGAAAACAACAGCGACTAATATAAACAACATGGAAATAGATGCGGCTGCGGAGTTTGCATAGGCAACGTTGCTGTCCTCCAGTCCCTTACCGACAAAGGTTCCTGCTACCATATCGGTGAAGGCTGCGATAACAAGAAGTGTGAACAGCCAGCAAAACAACATAAACAGCTTACGTCCTGCTTTACCGATATATTTCTCAATGATCATTCCCATGGACTTTCCTTCGTTCTTAACAGAAGCGTACAGAGAACCGAAATCCTGAACGGCTCCGAAGAAAAGACCGCCGATGATCAGCCATAACAAAACCGGAACCCATCCAAATACGGATGCCAAAATTGGTCCGGTCACAGGACCTGCACCTGCGATGGATGAAAACTGATGGGCAAATACCGTAAATTTGGAGGATGGCACATAATCCTCACCATCTTCAAACTGGTACGCCGGCGTCTTTGCCTTCTCGTCCAGTCCCCACTTTTTAGCAAGCCATCTTCCATAGAAAAGATAACCCGCACCAAGAGCAACAATGCTGATCAATACGATTACTAATCCATTCATAATATTACCTCTTTCCTTTGGGTGTTTGATTATTTCCACGGCTTTTATTTTACGGGAATGAATTATTTCCGGTAAAATAAAAAAGCCCTCGTCTTAAAAAATGCTTATCGCATTTTATCAAAGACGAAAGCTGATATCTTCCGCGGTACCACTTTAATTGCCGCATATGCGACCTCTCTGTCCTATCTCCTGAAATATCTGACGTCTCATTAACCGGTATAGCCTTATAGACATCGTGGATACTTCTTCAATAAGCTTCTCTGTAACGGGAGAATCCCGGTGACACTTACCGTCGCAGCCACGCTGCCATTTCAGTGCACTTCTCTCAGAGGATAGCTCTCCGATCTGCATACTGTCTCGCACCTGCCGACAGCTCTCTGCCATGCGTTCCGATCAGAAAACCCTGTTCTGTTCATCGAATTTGTTTTGTTCGACAAAAAAGATACCACTTTGATTTTTGCTTGTCAATAGTTTTTTTAATTTTAATGATGAATTATATTCATCTTTCTATGCTCCAAGATGTTTTTTTAACACATCAAAAATACGCTCCTTCTGTGCCGGTTTGAGTACATAATCATCCGGCTTAAGCTGCAGTATTTTCTTACTGTTATTCCCTGCCGTCCCAGCAGTAGGTACAAAGCTTACAGCGGTCGATCTCCACCGCATCCAGCATATCGTCCAGACGATTAAAGCGAAGGGACGTAAAGTTTAATTCTTTACGGATCTCCTCCACCATCTGCTCATACTTTGGCGATTCCGGATCTGTGTACTCCTGCAGGATCTCATCTGTCACCTCTGTTCCTTCCAGCTTCTCGATCACACGTCTTGTGATCAGATCCATCTCGGAAGAGGAACGCGAGAAGTTAAGGTACTTGCAGCCATACACCAGCGGAGGGCATGCCGGACGGATATGTACCTCCTTCGCTCCACTCTGATATAAAAACTCGGTTGTCTCGCGAAGCTGTGTTCCGCGCACGATTGAATCGTCGATCAGAAGCAGGCTCTTATCCTTGATCAGATCCTGTACTGCCAAAAGCTTCATCTTGGCGATCAGATTACGACGGCTCTGGATCGTCGGCATAAACGATCTCGGCCAAGTCGGTGTATACTTGATAAACGGTCTTGAAAACGGAATGCCGGATGCATTGGCGTAGCCGATCGCATGCGCCACACCGGAGTCCGGAACACCTGCGACAATATCCGGCTTCACATTATCGCGCGCTGCCATCTTCGCACCGCAGTTGTAACGCATCCGCTCTACACTGATCCCCTCATAGGAGCTTGCCGGATAGCCGTAATACACCCATAGGAAGGTACATATCTTCATATCCTTGCCCGGCTGAACCAGCGTCAGACACTGCTCCGGTGTGATCACATCAATCTCGCCGGGTCCCAGCTCCTTATAATCCTCATAGCCCAGATTCTTGTAGGCAAAGCTTTCAAAGGTCGCACAGAAGCCCTGCTCATTCTTACCGATAACGATCGGAGTTCTTCCGTATCTGTCTCTTGCAGCATAAATTCCTGCCGGTGTCATCAGAAGCAGTGACAGCGAGCCGTCCACCTGCTCCAGCGCATACTGTATTCCCTCGATGAGATTCTCCTTCTGGTTGATCAGTGCCGCCACAAGCTCAGTCGCATTGATATCGCCGCCACTCATCTCCAGGAAATGCGCATGACCATGTTCAAAAAGCTTCTGCGCCAGCTCGTCCTGATTGTTGATCTTGCTTACGGTCGTGATCGCATAGGTTCCGTGATGTGACCGGATGATCAGTGGCTGAGGCTCGAAATCAGAAATACATCCGATCCCCATCTCTCCCTGCATCTCCTGAACATCCTTGTCAAACTTTGTCCGGAACGGTGCATTCTCAATATTATGAATGGAACGATTAAACACTCCATCCTTATACACTGCCATTCCTCCACGTCTTGTTCCCAGATGGGAATGATAATCAATTCCAAAAAACAGATCAAATACGCAGTCCTGCTTTGACGCTACTCCAAAAAATCCGCCCATGTTTTTCCTCATTTCCGTGCGCACACTGCTTCTGCAATCTGTCCCGGCGCACCAGGGATCAGACCTTTTCTTTCGTTTCTTCAGTTTCTTGCCAGTCTGTAAAATATTGTACCAAAACAAAGAAAGGTTTTCAACACCGTGCGTTTCGGTTATAATGAACTTACACGGGATCGTCCCGCCAGATCTGATAATCACACAGGAGAAAGTATGAGGCAGCATATGAAACAGACACAAAAAGACTTTTTAGGCAAGATCACCCTTGCAATTGCCGGAATGCTGATTTTTTCCGCCGGCATTAATTTTTTCATCGTTCCCGCCGATCTGTATAACGGCGGCATGCTTGGAATCAGCCAGCTGATCCGGACAGTTCTGGTCAAATATCTTCATTTATTTTCCGGCTCCACAGACATTGCCGGTATCATTAACATGATCTTTAATATTCCTCTGTGCTTTATCGCATGGCACTATGTCAGTCGTTCCTTCTTTGTACGGACGCTGATCTGCGTGATCAGTCAGACGATATTTTTGAGCTTTCTGCCAATCCCATCCACGCCACTGGTCAACGACACACTGACCGCAAGCATTATCGGCGGCATCGTTGCCGGCTCCGGCATTGGCATCGCCCTGCGCGCCGGCGGCTCAAGCGGAGGACTTGATATTATCGGCATGTACTTTACCAAGCGATTCAAGGATTTCAGCGTCGGCAGGATCTCCCTCTGCGTCAATGCTGTGATCTACGGGATCTGCGCAGTATTGTTCGGTGTCCAGACTGCCATCTACTGTATCATTTATTCCGCAGTCAGCATGTTAATGACCGACCGGGCACACACACAGAATATTAACACGGAGGTATTAATATTCACCAAGAACAATCCGGTAAAGATCATGGATTATATCGTAAAGGATTTTAACCGGGATGCAACCTGGTGGGAGGCACGCGGCGGTTATACCGAGGGTAAGACCTACATGGTCATGGCAGTTCTTTCCAAATATGAATGTGCCCATCTGCGCCGTGAGCTGCGCCAGATCGATGAACATGCCTTTATTGTTGAGAAAGACGGCATCGGCATTGGCGGCAAATACGAAAAACATCTCTGATCGGCAGATCAAAATATATGCACGAGAGGCTGGTAAATCACATTGAAAAATGAAAATGAAAGTAAAATGAAAAACGAAAAAAGGATCATGAATATTTCTCTGATCGGCAGTATTCTTTTCATGCTGTCAGAGGGAATCATGGCATATGTCACGAAATCACATTCCCTGTTGATGGACTGTATTTTTGACGTAACGGATCTGATCATGATCGGACCGTTTCTTCTGCTGGTACCGCTGCTTTACAAGCCGGTCACGGAGAAAAGACCCTACGGCTTTTCCCAGGTAGAGTCTTTGTTTGTCGTGATCAAATACAGTGTTTTGCTGGCGATCACCGCCAGCCTTGTCTGGGACAATATCCGTTCCCTGCTGCACGGCGGACGTCAGGTGGACGGCGGCAAGATTGCTTTTTTTGAGCTTGCCGTCTGTCTCGGCTGTCTGATCATTTATCTTCTGCTGCACTATTTCAGTAGGCGCTATGCATCACTTACGATCAAAGCGGAAATCTACATCTGGAAGCTGGATGTGATCTCCAGTCTCGGTGTATCGATTGCCTTTTTCGTCCAGATGGCACTTCACCGGACCGATTACGCATGGCTCGCCGCCTATGTTGACCCGGTCGTTGCGATTGTCATGGCATGTCTGCTTCTGGTCGAACCGGTCAAGATGATCATTGTGAACCTCAAAAGTCTCGTTTTGTTTGCACCGGAAGAGGAGATCATGGATATGATCCGCCACGTTGCCGAACATCATATGGATAAGGTCCATTATGACATTGAATTTCTCGACGTGATCCAGACCGGGCGCAAAACCTGGGTGGAAATCTACATGACAAGCCACAACAATCTGATCAATACCACGATCCTTTTGCAGCTTCGCAACGAGATCCGTGAAGAATTAAAAAAGTCCTTCGATCAGGTTTATGTCGAGCTGATTCCAAGTCTGCCGGACTGATTTAGACCAATTGTTCTTCGTTTTAATTCCTTACCAAGACTTTCCATTATCAGAATAGAGACAGCCCATAATATTTCTTATGTCCGAAAAATAAAATATCTATTTTGCCTGAGGAATAAGTTGATCCGTGAGTTATGATCAAAAAATTGACGCAGATCAGTAGGATTTCTGAAAAATCTTTGCTTTGCAATGCTTTGATAAATACGCATCCGCACGACTGAGCCCCATAGGTGGACTCAGCTATTTCGGACGGCACGCTCCCGCTACCACTGCACCACGCAGCGGTACATAACGCCCCATACAAATTTATATTTAGAACAGAATAATATTTGAATTGTATGGGGCGTAAGTACCGGCGGGTGCAAGTGCCTTTCGAAACATCTGATTCCCACCTTGGGGCGAGTACGGCAGGATGCGTTTATCGAGGATCAAAGCAGCAAAGCAATTAGATTTTTCGAAATCCGTAAGTGACAAGACAATTTTTTGATCATAACTCACGGATTTTTAATATATTGGCAGGCAAAATATGATTTCTAAATAAGCGGACATAAGAAATATTATGGGCGTACACCATTTTAAGATATGGAAAGTCTTGGTTCCTTATTAAATGGCATCGGCAACCCCTTCATTACGAGTGAAGTAGTCCACGATATCTTTTATTTCTCATAATATCCGTACTTTTCCAGATCGACTTTTCCATTGATAACCGGGATTCCGTCCGCAGCGAGACGTCTCTCCTGCTCGTCGGCTCCACCGAATGCAAAAGCACCGGATAATTCACCCTTTGCATTGACAACCCGGTAGCACGGAATATTCTCCGGATCCGGGTTATGATGAAGTGCATTGCCAACAGCACGGCACATTCGCGGATTACCTGCCATCGCCGCCACCTGACTGTAGCTTGCCACCTTTCCCTTCGGAATCCGCTTCACCGCTTCATAGATCCGCTTTGACGGGCTGTCCGTCACCAGATCATAGCTTTCCTTGATCATCCGGCGAATGTCCTTTTCCGGAATGCTTCCATCCAGAATGATCGTGTTCCAGTGCTCCTTATTCTGATGCCATCCCGGGATCACCGCCTCATAAGCGCTGCGCCAGAAATCGCGCCACTCCGGGTCTGCCTTGACATTCAGATTCAGCAGCCCCTCTCTCTCATAGGTCCAGAGAAATGCTTTCTTACTGCCCTTCACCCGGACAAGCTGCCAGTTATCGTCCCGAAACGGAGCATCCTGATACGTACCCGGAAGGGAAAGTCCATACTCCAGTGCTTCTTCTCTTGTTGTCATACATACCTCCATTTTATCTGTCCCATTTTACGGACACACATTTCTTTTTGTCTCCCCGGCAAGCTGCTGTGCCGTGTAAATGGAACGATTTCCATTTACAATATAAGCCACGCTGCAGACGATCACAAATGCCAGTGCATTCTGCACGCCAAACACCTCAAGCCCGATCAGCATCGGCGCGATCAGTGTATTCGTTGCACCGCCAAACACTGCCGCATATCCAAGCGCAGCACAGACCACTCCCGGAAGTCCAAGCAGACTTCCGAGAACAATGCCAAGGGATGCTCCCATCGAAAATAACGGCGTAACCTCGCCGCCCTGAAATCCGATGCAAAGCGTCAAAACCGTCAGAATCAACTTCACGATCCAGTCATAGGAATGAATCGTTCCACCATGAAACGCCGCATCGATCAGATTCGTGCCAAGACCGCTGTAGCGTCCCATATGAAACAGCACCAGCAAAAGCACAAGCGGGATCGCTGTCAGTCCGATCCGTATGTATGGATTGGTAAAGGTTTTCGCCATCTTCTCCTTCGCCCATTTTAACAGCACTGCAAATAACCGCCCGGTCAGCCCAAAGGCAATGCCAAGCACCAGCACCGGCAAAAGAACACGGATGTCCGTCAGCTTTAAGCTCCCCTTAACCGGTACGGCGAACTTCTCCAGCCCCAGAAAATGCGATGTCTGGGATGCCGTATACGCAGAAAGCAGTGCACATCCCAGTGATTCATACTCCATCCGCCCTGCCGTGATCACCTCAACCGCAAAAAACGCTGCCGCAAGCGGTGTCTGGAATAAGCCGCCAAAGCCCGCCGCCATACCGGTGATCAGCATTTTCTTCTCATCGTCACAGAGATGAAACTTCTGCTCTACCCGGTACGAAACAACAGCACCGATCTGCACCGCCACACCCTCTCTGCCGGCACTGCCTCCGAACAGATGCGTGATCCAGGTTGTGACTAACACCAATGGTGCCAGAAGAAGCGGAATGTCATCTCTCCTTCCCTGTCCCGTTTCCAGGACAAGTGTCATTCCCTTCTGACTCAATTCACTGAAGCTCCGGTACAGCCAGACGATCAAAAGACCTGCCACCGGCAGAAACGGGATCAGATACTTAAAATGCTCTGTCCGAAAGTCAGTAATCGCTAACAGTCCCCGACCAAATACCGCATCGATCGCACCAACGATCACTCCGATCAACAACGCGGCAGCCGCAGACCGAAGTATCTGCAGACTCTTTTTACCCATGTCCAAAATCATAACAATCTCTCCTGATTATTCTTAGTATATCAAAATTACTTTGCATATGAAAATCCGGTCATAGCACAATTCCTTCTCAACCATTGACATAATCGCATAATCTTCCCGGATTGTAAAGCAGATCTTTGGATTCACGTTATACTTTTCAAGCAACTCCGATACCTCCGTGCTCCGGCATCAAAAACTCCCCATACAAATAGTTCATATGGGGAGTCTGTATATTTCTGTTATTTATAGATTACGTATCACGAAACCCGTTCAAACTGACTGTTATACAGGGAAGCGTAAAATCCATTCTGCTTCATAAGATCTTCGTGATTTCCGCTCTCTATAATGTCACCATCCTTCAACACCAGTATCAGATCGGCATTTTTTATGGTGGAAAGTCTATGTGCGATCACAAATGACGTTCTGTTTTCCATCAGCTTGTCCATTGCAGCCTGAATCTGCTGCTCTGTTCTCGTATCAACGGATGACGTTGCTTCATCCAGTATAAGCATCGGTTTATCCGCGATCATTGCCCTCGCTATTGTGAGCTGCTGCTTCTGTCCCTGTGACAGATTTACCTGATCATTTAATATCGTATCATACCCTTTGGGAAGTGTCCGGATAAAGTGATCAAGACCTACCGCTTTGCATGCCTGTTTCATCTTTTCTTCCGACACATTCTGTGTACAGTAAACTAAATTTTCCCGGACGGTTCCCTCAAAAAGCCATGTATCCTGTAACACCATACAAAACTGTGAATGTACGGTTTCTCTTTTGATCTGGTTTGTTGGTACGCCGTCGATCATTATTTTACCACCCTGTATCTCATAAAACCTCATAAGAAGATTGACCAGCGTTGATTTTCCGGCACCGGTAGGACCTACTATGGCTATTTTTTGTCCCGGTTTTGCCTTTGCCGAAAAATCATGAATAACGATGCGATCCGAATCGTCGTATCCGAATTTTACATGTTCAAAAGTTACCCCGCCTTTTACCAGCTCCAGTTTTTCAAGCTTACCATCTTCGTTTTCCATTTCCTCTGCCCCGAGGAACTCGAATACACGCTCTCCTGCAGCTCCTGCCGACTGCATCGACTGAACAGCCTGTGCCATCTGCGAAAGAGGCTGTGTAAAATATCGGACATACATCATAAATGCCACGATAACACCAAAGCTGATCCTTCCATCCAGTGCCATGGCACCACCCACTACGCAAACAGCTACATAGCCGAGATTTCCGATAAAATTCATGATCGGCATCATCATTCCGGAAAGGCACTGTGCCATAAAACCACTGTGCATTAATTTCTCATTTAACACGTCAAATTTACTTTGTGCACGTTCTTCTCCATTATACGCTTTTACCACGGTGTGTCCGGTATAAATCTCTTCAATATGCCCATTAATTTCTCCAAGATTCTTCTGCTGTCTCCGGAAATATTTCTGACTGCGCCCCATGATCGTAAACATAATCGCAAAACCGATCAGACTGGTGCACACCGCAGTCAGAGTCATCCATATATCGGTCTTTATCATCATAAACAAGCTTCCGACAAACAGGATCACAGCTGTGATCAGAGTTCCTATACTCTGATTTAATGACTGCCCGATCGTATCCACATCATTTGTCACACGAGAAAGTACATCACCGGTTGTCGTTTTATTATAAAATGACATTGGCAGCCGGTTGATCTTATACGATATATCTGACCGCATCTGTCTAGAAACCTTCTGGGTGATCGTTGACATGATCCAGCCCTGTAATGCGGACAAAATATAACTCAGAGCATACAGCCCCACAAGGAACAGTCCGATCTGCATGATCTTGTCCATATTGATCGAAGGTTTTACCAGTCCGTGTACGCTGTCCGGCAGTTTATCAAAAGCCTTCAGTCTGCTTTCCTGCGCCTTCGCATCGATATCTGCCATCACTGCCAGCATATCGGACTGATCCTGTGCCGTAATAGTAACGCCGTCTACTGCTATGTCTGTATATAATGCCGCTCTTACAGACTGAGGTAATTTATTAATGATGTTTTGAGCAGCATCGGAGTTGTTTTTATTCATTCCCCGGATCAGCTTTAAAGCTTCTTTTTGATCCTCCAGCGAAATGTCAGAACCATTGATCTTAATCTCCGGTTTCATGTTCTGAGGATCTGACATATTCGCCGCTATCTTCCCAAGCACTTTCTGCATATTGTCCGAAATATTATCTGACACTGCTGTTGTTATCTTTTCCAGTTCGTCGGTATCCGGTTTGATGCCACTTGTAATTTCATCCGTCATATCAGAAAGCTTGTCCGGTCCGACAAGGGTGCAGACGGTTCCCACCGATGCACATATTACTGCAATGATGAAAAAAGCCGTATATTTCTTACAGTATCCAAGCAGCTTTTTCCATATTCCCACAAGATCCTTTGGTTTCTCTCCACCACGCATTGAACGCCCCATCGGGCCACGTCTTGGTCTATACTGTTTATTTTCCATTACGCAAGTTCCTCCTTTGAAAGCTGTGAAAGTGCGATCTGCCGGTAAACCTCGCAGTCACGCATCAATTCTTCATGTCTGCCCATTCCTGCTATCTTCCCATCTTCCAGCACAATGATCCTGTCCGCATCACGTATCGTTCCGATCCGTTGTGCCACAATGATTCTCGTAGAATCTTTGCAGGATTTTGCCAATGCTTCTCTCAATACCCGGTCCGTCTTATAGTCAAGTGCCGAAAATGAATCATCAAAGATTAAAATTTCCGGTTTTCTGGCGATGGCTCTGGCAATTGACATCCTTTGCTTCTGTCCTCCTGAGAAGTTGGAGCCTCCCTGTGCCACATATGCCTTACTTCCATCCTCCAGAGAATCCACAAACTCACTTGCCTGTGCAATATCAAGAGCTTTTTTTATATCTGTTTCTGAAGCATTTTTCTGTCCATTATCACCGTATGCTACATTTGACTCTATCGTCCCCGTAAACAGCGTTGCTTTCTGTGACACATAGCCTATCTTATTTCTCAATTCTTTCTGGGAATAATCCTTTACATTTACACCGTCGACAGATACCGTCCCCTCTGTTGCGTCATAAAAGCGCGGAATCAGATTTATCACTGTGCTCTTTCCGCATCCGGTTGCACCGATCAAAGCAACCGTCTCACCTTTTCCTGCGGTAAATGAAATATCCTTTAACACATCTTCCTCTGCATCCGGATATCGAAAAGATACCTTGTCAAATACAATTTCTCCTGTTTTGTCCGGATCGCCATGCACACCGGAACCATCTTCTATGGTAAGTTTTGTATCCAGTACCTCCTGAATACGGTTGGCAGCAACGGATGCCCTTGGAAGGATCATAAATATCATAACAAGCATCATAAATGACATAACAACCTGAATCGCATACTGTGAAAATACCATCATGTCAGAGAATATCTGAACCTTATCCACCATCCCGGCATCATTGATCAACACTGCTCCGATCCAGTAAATTGCCAGCGTAAGTCCACTCATCACAATCTGTATACCCGGCATCATAAATGCCAGTGTCCTCTGGGCAAACAGATTTGTTCCGGTAAGTGCCTCATTCGCATTTTCAAACTTATCTTCCTGATATTTTTCGGCATTATACGCGCGTACCACGGAAAGTCCCGTCAGATTTTCTCTTGTCACACGATTTAAATCATCCGTCAATGACTGTATTTTTTTGAATTTCGGTGTTACAAACATCAGACACACACCTACGATCAGGAGAAGCACAACCACTGCTACTGCCGTTGAAAATGTCCACTGCCATTTCTTATCGGATATTTTCATAATAGCCCAAACCGCCATAATCGGTGCCTTTACCAACATCTGAAGTCCCATAGCGATCAGCATCTGTATCTGTGTAACATCATTGGTAGATCGTGTGATCAGACTTGCCGTAGAGAAATGTCCAATCTCTTCCATCGAAAATGACTGCACCTTCGAAAACAGTTTTCCTCGTATCGTTGCCGCAAATGATGTCGCGATCCTGGCAGCGCATATTGCTGTCAGCACAGCTGATACGAGACTTCCCAATGCACAGAGAAGCATCTTCCCTCCTGCGGTAAGGATCTCATTCATGGTACTTCCATCTGTCTGCACCAGTCTTGTAATATCAGCCATATAGTCAGGAATTGTCAGATCAAGCCACACCTGAGCCACAACAAAAACAAGTGCAAGCACGATCAGTCCCCACTCCTGCTTTCTTAAATTTTTAAATAATTTAATCATTTGTTTATTACTCCTTTATACTTTTTTAACAAATATCTAACCCTTTGCTAACGTAGTTAGGTATTTATCGTTTAACAAAGTGTACAATAAAAATGTACACTTTAATTTTCCTATTTATGTTTATGCGATACAGATCAGAGATGATACACCGGCGGAGTAACAATTCGCCGGATTTCTTTATTGATTTCTATATATTCTAACAATCTGTCCTCTCCGATCTCGTCAATAACCTTTCCCATCTGCGCCTTCACGTCTGCCCACATGTGTTCAATCGTCTCTCTCCCATATTCGGTAAGCTTTACGATCGTTACTCTGGCATCAATCGGATCTTTCTCTTTTGTAATAAGACCCTTCGCAACCATCTTCTTTAGCAGTACTGCAACTCTGGCAGTACTGATGTCAAGACGGTCACTGATCATCCCTGCGGTAATAGAAGTATCTGCCGTATATAACAGTTTTAATACTGCACCGATCCCCGCTCTTGTGTCACCCATATGCTTATAGAACTCTCCCGGATGTGCCGCTGCCATTTGCTGAAGCAAATTGGATATTTGTTGATCTGTTGCCATACTACACCTCCGTTATCTAACTGGGTTAGATTATATTCGTATCCTCTCCTTTTGTCAAGCTTTTTTCACACCTTCACTTTCCTGACCGCATCTGCTTCCCGCAGAATCCGCTCTCTGCGCTCCCTCTGGAAAACAACGCGAAGCAGACGATACAGCCAGCATACCGGCAAAAGCCATTTATGCTTGTAAAAAAACGGATAATACTGATATGTCTCCATGCCCGGAAAAATACGTTTTATCACATAACGAAGCTTTGACGAACCGCCGTTTTTACTGTACTTTTTCACATTATTTTCAATGCGGCGGTCAAAAGTACCATACACACCGGAGGTCATATAATATTGCAACATGTCTAACTCCTCCTGCGACAGCGCCTTTGTTATGATCTCCTTCGTTGTATGTGCTGCTGTATCCGGCACTCTCTCCTCTGCCGGCAGCTCCGCAAATGCATTGTCTCCAAATACCTTCCGGCACAACGCCCGATTTCTCTTTTCAAACTCTGACAGACCAAGTGTTTCACATTCCTTCTCGATATATGCAAAATCCATTTCACTATGTAGGCTCTCTAAATACACATAGAAATCCAACAGCGTCCGTATGCCGGTTCCGCCGCCCTGATAATGCTTATAGCCGTGACACATAATATAAATATAAAAGTCTTCCGGCTTCATATGATATCCATAGGAACTGCCCTCCTCCCGGATCAGCCGTTCCTTTACGTCACGGTAATACTGCTCCCAGTTATTGTCATGCGCAGCCCCGTACAACGCACGGTGCAGTTCAAAATTATAGACCGGTTCTTTTTCATAAACATCATGATTGCCTTCCCCAAACGAAATCACCTCATAACCAAGAGAAACCATATACTCCCGGACCTGCTCCGCAAAGGCTTCGTCAAACAATATGTCATTGTCAGACATCTGCCGCATCCCGACGGATGGGTAAAATTCCTTCAGAATAATGCCTTTGAGCGGCAGATACCAGATTCCCCGCTGCTCCATAAAAGAAAGGATCCGGGCGCGTTCCGCATCAAACAGGATCACCTTGCGTACCGCCTTTGCCATATCCTTCTCCCATGGGTCGGGCAATGGAACCCCCGCCTGCTTTAAAACAGTACTGGTGAGTGCCTCCACAAAATGATGCTTACTAAACCTGTACAACAGCATCCGCTTCCGGTCATCGGATTTGTATTGCTCCAAAATGTTTTGTTGCGGCTTTGTTTTGTTCACTCCACAGCTAAGCAGATAGAGCATATCATATTGTATCGTACTCATTGTTTGTTCCTTCACCGACGCCCTCCTTTACGATCCTTATGCGTTCTTCACGACAACTATAGCTCCTCAAAAAGCAGTCTATTTATGGATGATGTTCCTTATTCTCATCTTCAAACGCTTCCACAGGCTTCTGACCGGATAAAGCATGTACCAGAGCTTCGCATACAGCCGACAGCCTCCTGCATCTGCCGCATGCTCCTTACCATCGCGTACAAACGAGGTCATCACACCGAGAATATCCTGATCGGTAATTCCATATTCCTTATTCAGACAATTGTCTCCCAGAAATACATATCCATCCGGCAGCACCTTGACGATGCGGTGCAGTACATAAGCCCCATCTGCACGCTTGTAAAGTGCCACATCATACTTCCTGCATCTCCCCTGTTTCTTGGTGATCGTAAACAGATCTCTCTTCTGTCTGAGCAAAGGAAGCATACTGATCCCCCGGCAGGTATAAGTAATGTTCCCCTTTCGCTCCAGTTCCTGTTCAAATGTAGACTTTTCCATATCCTTCTCCTGTGCAACCATTCCATCCAACAACTGCTTTACTCCTCAATCGCTCCGATGCCTCTAAGCTTATCAAGCACATCCTCAACATCCCCTGTGATCTGCTCCTTTGACGCGTCATATTTTGCAAGCATCCTTTCGATGATCTCTTCCTCTGTTACGTCCTCCTTTAAGCATTCGACAATAAACCCTGCGGTCTTATTGCTTCTTACCATGCCGCTAAAGGACAAGCCTCCCACCGGAACGGTGATATGTTCATCGGCTCCCTCATGGGTAATAAATCCTTCTTTTAATCGCATATTGTGCCTCCTTATCTCTTTGAACGAATCCAAAACTGCTCAGACAAATGTAATCATGTACAATGGCAATGTAATAATTCCATCTTCGTTTACACCAATATTGCCATCTGCAAACTTATATCCAAAAGAAATATCTTTTTTATTTTTCAGAAGCGATTGTAATGAAGTTGCCCTTGTATTACCGCTTTTAACCTCAATAGGAACCACCTTTCCATCTTTTTGGATAATAATATCAATCTCTCTTTTGGATGTTTCATTTTTATAGAAGTATAACGAATACCCCTTCTTATACAATGCATCTGCGATCGCACATTCATAGATACCGCCTTTTGAGTTTCCTTCTAATGTATTTTCAACAATGTGCTGCTTTAACGAAAAGTCTTTCATCGCCATCAGCAATGACAAATCTGTCGCATATGCCCTAAAAAAGTCTTCTCTTGCATAATCATCCAGATCAAATCTAACATCTGTCACGCGCTTGGACAAATGTACCATATCAGCGCGAAGTAACCACTCAATGCTGGAAAAATATTTTTGTGCTCTGCCCCCATGCTCTACTTCCTTATATTGAAATTTATGATTTTCCTTATCTAATAACTGCTTGGCAAGAGAAAGGTAGCATTTTTCTGCTTTTACCTTCTCCTCTGCTGTTGCGTAATGTGCGATATCGTACAGATATCCCTGCAAGAGGCTTCTTTGGATTTTGTCAACCTCTTCAAAATCCACTCCATACATCTTCAGATAATCAACATATCCAACCGGATATGAAGATGCCCGTTTGTAGTCTATTCCAAGAAGGGACCCTGATACGATCACATCATACCTGTTGTCGATTGCCCAAAACTTAAGTGATGTAATTGCTTCCTGACATTCCTGTATCTCATCCAAAAAAATCAGGGTCTTTCCCGGCGTGATCTTCTTTTCCGGAAAGCGGAACCGCATCGCCATAACCATGTTGTCCACCGTAAGATCTCCGCTAAAAATATCCATTGCCGACGGAAGCTGCTTGAAATTAATTTCAACCAACTCCTCATAGTTATCCTCCGCAAAACGCTCGATTATATAGGTTTTCCCAGTTTGTCTGGCTCCCTGTACGACCAGACATTTCTTTTCCTTTGTACGAATCCATTGATCCATAAATGCTGTCACTTTTCTTTTCAGCATAAAGCACCTCACATCTATCTGTCAAAACATGCATCAACATTTTATCATTCCGAAATCGTGTTGTGTCAACATTTTGGAATATTAAAATGTATTCCTATCAACATTTTATCAAACAATAATGTGATAATTTCTTAGTGTCAAAGCTGAATCTTTCAATCACATATTGTGACTCCTTTTCACACTTGTCAGGACATAACGTTCATTTTGACGACATGTTCATTCCTGCTTCATTCCATTGTACGCCACTTCGACCGCTTCCTGACTGATATTACAGAAAAGCTCATAGAATTTCGTTTTCTTTTTTAACTCCTCCAATACCATCACTGTAACCGCCAACACCCCCGCGTCGATCGGGCGATAGCACTGCTGCAGAAGCATCGGGCAGGCTTCGCGTGCCGTAATCTTCCGGATCGAATTATCATTTCCTCTTTTTAAAATGCAGATGCCAGCCAACGGTGCAGAGATATTCGTGCTCAGCCGGTGCTTTCCGTCCCACGGAGTCCCATATGCAAACACGCCCTCCTGCGTGATCCTGAGCAACGGCTTATCATCGTTGATCATCACCGCCCGCTCTCCAAAATACTCCCTCCAAAGTCTTGTGTGGGTAGATTTTCCGGTACCGCTTTTCGCCGTAAACAGATACGCTTTCCCATCCACTGCGATCACAGAACCATGAAACAATAACGTGTTATACATTGGCATCCATTCTGCAATCTTCCGATATACGGCAAGAGTTTCCAAATAGGCATCCGTGTATTCTGCCGCATGTCCGTTCTGATCCGTTTCACTCGCAGAACGTTTTCTCTCATACGCGATATCCTCGGGAGATGTCTGAATGATCAGATCTGCGAAAGGAATAACGGTCTTATCTTCGTTTTCACTGCCGCCTGCCTTCTCAGTGTTCTCACAAATGTCTGAGACAATGTATTCTTTACAATATTCTCTTATCATGTCGTACAACGGCTTGATACGGATCCTTTTCTCTGCCAGTTGTATCGTAAATGATCTTTGTTCAGTCATCATGTATCCTTTCTGTATTCAACGCTTCGAATTATGTCCCATTCCGACTGTAAATATGCGTGTCCGTAATGTTCTCTAAAATGGATTTTTCAAATGCCGCAATATAACAGAAAGGCAGGATTCCCCGCCCTCCTGTATCGTTACTGTTATTATTTTGCCGGGATAAACGGTAATTCTATCGTATCCGGACTTTTCTGATCAGTATCTTTATTATCCGATTTATCATTCTTCCCGCCAGAATCCTGATCATCCGATTTATCATTCTTCTTTCCATCAGAAGTATTATTGTTGGACTTGTCGTTCTTCTTCCCATCAGACTTCTTGGAGTCATTATCCTTCTTGGCATCCCCGGACGCAGTATCCGTCTTGGTAGTCGAATCCGACTTGGCATCCGTCTTACCGGAGCTGCCTGAGTTGTTGGAACCTGCCTGATCGTTTCCGGTTCCCGCATTCTGCTGCGCATCGTCCTTAGGATTGTCTCCCTGAGGCTTCGACGGCTTTTGGATGTTTGCCGCAGGCGAACTCTGATCCTGCTTTGCCTTACCGTCCTTTGCAACAATGCTGCTTTGATCGTCTGATTGCGCATTGCTTTTCTGCTCTTCCATATCCGCAGCGTCCTCCGGTGCAGATTTCTCCGCAGAACTTTTCTCTCTCTGCTGTGCCGCCGCACCATCCGCCTCTAAGTCGCCGCTTGCAATCGGCATCATCGGCAGATCACCATTCTCACTGTTATCATCAGCCGTGGTCTGTCCCGACGCAGCTTTGTCACTCGTGATCCTTTGACCGGCTTTCCGAGACATTGCTGCAGCTCCAATCGCGACTGCCAGCACAACGATGCAGATTCCTGATACTGTAATTATCTTTTTCCTGCTTTTCATCTCTTTCTCGCTTTCTACATGACCCCCACAGCCTTTATCAATTTCCTGAAAACGGCACAAAAGGGGTCTCTGGATCACCACTTGTTGTAATAATATCCTCCGTTTCAAACTCTACAATCTCCATCTCCGGTGCTTCATATCTCTCTTTCATAATCTGATCTCCTTTCATTTTTGTATGAATTCTGTGTTCATGTCTATGTACTCTTACTATCTGGTTACCTTGATCATTCTCTTACTA
>NZ_DBLXSO010000023.1:0-46739 GCF_057878315.1 Jutongia sp.
TGGTAGTGTAGTCTACTCTCATGTAAAGCGAAACGACGAACAGCGTCTCGATAACCTCTACTACGATGGTGAATGGAACCAGGCAACCTTCTGGATTGATGGCATGGTTCTTCAGATGGAACCGGTATTGTCCGCACAGGTGCTTCAGGCTCCGGCACAGTCTCTGATCGATCAATATCTGCCGGATGGTGCTAAATTCATCGGATGGGATATTGATGGAGACGGAAAGGCAGATAAGCTGCCGGCAACCTTAACCGCTGATCTGAATGCTTATGCGGTTTATGACACACCAATACAGAGTGTATCATTGCCGGAGAGTGCAGAGGTCGAGGAAGGCTATACAAAGAAGCTGACTGTGACATATGCACCGGAGGAGTACAGTCACGATGATACGTTACTCTGGAGCAGCTCCGATGAGACAGTCGCTACGGTGACAGAGGATGGCACGGTGAAGGGTATCGCACAGGGAGAGGCTGTGATCACGGCAGCCCTGAAGGAAGATCCATCGATCAAGGCAGAGTGTACCGTGACGGTAACGCAGGTTAAATATGGAATTAAGCTGAGTGAGTATCAGAAGGAATTGAATGTGGGAGAAACCTATCAGATCCCGGCAGAGATTGTTGTGCCAAAGGATGATACCGATACCACAGAGTGGATCAGCAGCGATGAGAGTGTGGCAACAGTTTCCGAAAACGGAGAAGTTACCGCGGCAGCACCGGGAGAGACAGATATTCGGATACGTCATGGCAGTATTGATGAGGCACATTACACGGTACGGGTATACGCGCCACTGCAGTCGATCGCCTTTAAGGAAACCATCGAGCAGATGAATGTCGGCGATGAGAAGAAGCTGCAGATAACATATGATCCGGTAAATACCTCTGATGATAAGAGTGTGACATGGATCAGCACAGACCGCAGTGTATTGTCGGTAAATGCCGATGGCACTGTGACGGCAAAGGGACCGGGACATGCGAAGATCATTGCGCTGGTCAACGGCAGAGGATGTGAGATGGAGGTGGAAGTTTTCGCACCACTGCAGTGGATCAAGCTGAACACCGCAACCGGAACCCTGCGTCTGGAGAGAAAGAAGGAATTAAGCGTAATCTATGAGCCGGAGAATACGACAGATGATACAACGGTTCAGTGGGAATCCTCTGATCCATCCATTGCGACAGTTGATGAAAACGGTGTTGTAACAGCAGTTCAGACCGGAAAGGCAACGATCACGGCAACGGTAGGAGATAAGACAGCCTCTTACGAGGTGACCGTAGTCGGTTTGAAGGATGATAAGACAGGAATCATTGTCAGCAATTCAGATGACAGTGAGATGGATAAGGACATGACACTTGGTGTGGATGAGATCACCAAGGAAGTATTGCAGAAGAAGTATCCGAAGGGATGGGAACTGTTCTGGAAGATCATTCAGGAAATGATCAAAGCGGCAAAGGGACATAAGCCTGTGACGCCGATCTTTGATATCAGTCTGTATGAAAATGAGGCTGCGGTCCAGCCGGGACAGAGCGTGGATGTGGAGATACCGGTTCCGGATGGTGTATTGACGGAGGATGCGGTGATTTACCGTATCGAGGAAGACGGAACGATCACTGACATGCATGCAAAGTACCAGAACGGCAAGTTTACCTTCCAGACCGAGCATTTCAGCGTTTATGCGCTGGGAACAAAGTCCGAGCAGATATACACAACCGACATAACGCTTGATCAGGATGAGCTGGCACTTTGTCCGGGAAAGACGGCAACGCTTAGTGCCATTGCCGCACCGGAAAATATTACCAAGCCGGGAATCAACTGGAAGTCATCGGATGAATCGGTTGCCATCGTTTCAGAGGATGGCGTGATAAGCGCTGTTGCAGCAGGAACCGCAACGATCTCTGCGATTGCGGCAGATAATGAAGAAGTGACCGCACAATGTCTTGTCACAGTGGGACATAGCTACGGGGAGCCGATTGTGATCAAATATGCGAACTGCTCCGAGACAGGAAAGGCAGTGGAAGTGTGCGGCGGATGCGGTGAATCAAGGGAGATTATTCTTCCAATCGATTCGGATGCACATGTCTGGGGAGAGGAATATGTGATTGACAGAGAGGCTTCTGAGGACGAAGAAGGACAGAAATCGATCCACTGTACTCTGTGTGATGCAATCAATCCGGAAAGTATCATTATGATACCGAAGGTAACGCCGGCACCGACCGAGACGCCTGTTCCAACGATAGAACCGACGGAGACACCGACAGTGAAACCGAGTGAGACACCAGTGCCAATGGAAACACCGACAGTGAAACCGAGCGAGAGTCCGAAGCCAACAGAGACGCCGGTACCGACAGAAACGGTAACACCGACAGCAAAACCGAGCGAGAGCACAGTGCCGACGGTAACACCAACGGTGAAACCGGGTGAGAGTCCTCAGCCAACGGAGGCGGTAACGCCGACGGCAAAGCCGAGCGAGACACCGGCACCGACAGGAACGGTAACACCAACAGCAAAGCCAAGTGAGACACCAGTGCCAACAGAGCCGGTAATACCAACAGTGAAGCCGAGCGAGACACCAAAGCCAACAGAGACGGTAACGCCGACGGTAAAGCCGAGCGAAACACCGGCACCAATACCAACTCAGCCGGCAGCACCGGATGGAACATCACAGCCACTTCCTTCACTGGATCAGGGGATGGTATCGCCGGATCCTTCTCATGGGGACACCGTATCCGTTGGAACAGTGTTAGTGAAGGACGGTGTCACCTACCGGATCACGGCGGATGACACTGTGGAGTATCAGAAAGCAGATGCAAAGGCGAAGGGGACGGTAGTTATCCCGGCAACAGTAACACTGCAGGGAACAACATACAAGGTGACCTCCATTGCAGCAAAAGCGTTTTATAATAACAAAAAGCTTAAGAAGATCGTCATTGGTAAAAATGTGGTTCAGATTGGCAAAAAAGCATTTTACGGATGCTCAAATCTGAAAAACATTGTGATCAAGACGAAGGAATTCACTGCCAAAACAGTCGGAAAGAAAGCATTTTATAAAGTACACAAAAAGGCTGTTGTAAAGGTGCCGAAGAAATGCAAAAAACAGTATAAGATTTGGCTGAAGAAGACGGGGATTACCGGTCAGAGAAAAATTCGCTAGATAATATGCTAAAATGTATATGATGTAGTGAAAATAGAAAAGCGGACATCACACAAAAATGTGGTGTCCGTTTTTTGGTACAGAAGGTTTCCGTGCCACATCCTTTTCTCCTTGACGAAAATTTCTGTTTTTGCTTAAATAAACATGACAAACAATCATTGAAGGTGAGAACATGATAAACGAAAAATTTCTATTGGAAGATAAACAGTGCGTGATACATGGCAGCTCGGATGCGGAATATATTTTGATCCAGCCGGTGAATGAACATGAGATGGCTCAGTTGGAGAAGGAAGCTTCTATGATCGGTGACAGGGTGACGGAACCGGTCGTACTGGCGGCATTTCTGGTACGGGACTGGAATCGGGAGCTTTCACCGTGGGAGGCACCGTCTGTGTTCGGGACGGAGGGCTTTGGCACCGGAGCGGCTGGCACGCTTCGGTTTGTGCAGGAAAGCTTCGTGCCGTTTGTGGTGAAACACTACGCAGCAGCTTCTGATGTGCCTGTGGTGCTTGGCGGCTATTCACTTGCAGGACTGTTTTCACTTTGGAGTGCGTATCAGACGGATCTGTTTGCGGCGGTTGCGGCAGTGTCTCCGTCAGTATGGTTTCCAAAGTGGGATGAATATGCGGGGAAGCATGCCGTACAGACAGAACGGATTTATTTAAGTCTTGGCAAGAGAGAAGAGAAAACGAGGAACCGGGTTATGGCAGCGGTGGGAGACCGCATTCGTGAACAATATAAACAATTGCAGGAGCAGGGGATCCAGACAACGCTGGAATGGAACGAAGGGAATCATTTTCAGGAGTCGGATGTCCGATGTGCGAAAGCGTTTATATGGTGTGTTCGTAATTTGGAACATTCGTGATTTGGTCTGTCCATAATATGGGACAGTACTGCGGTGGAAAAGATATGATCTGACAGGAGGATATTTTGATGACAGGAGATAAAGTAATAAGTGCGTTGATCGGACTGGTAGGTGCGGTGTCCAACAATGGCAGGACAGAACAGACAGATGAGGTGATCAGGGAGGCTTTTTTGCATCTGCGTGAGCCGGACAGGGAAGAGGATATGGTGAGGCAGATCCATGCGGCAAAGAATGTGATCGCACCGGACTGTGCGGTCTGCAAAAATCCCTGTGGAAATACCTCGGATTATGACATGACGCAGTTTTATGGCGCGGATGAGAAGGTGGTCGGCGCAAAGCAGAAGCTGATTGAGACGATCTGTGGTGTGATGAAAGAATCGGGAGAGATGACGGATTCTGTTTATCGTGGAATCGCGTATCTCGGATATCCGGTGCAGCCGGAGGAGTGTGAAGAGCTGCAACAGGAAATTCAAGAGGTCTACAAATAATACAAAATATTTTGTGAAAAAGTTCTGACGGAACATGAGATGCTCCTTTTTGGAAAAACAGGTAGAATCATAAAAACTGTTTTCCGAAAGGGGGCATTTTTCTTAGAATAGACAGAATCAAAAGTTTGTGGTATGATGCTCTATAGTTTTTTTCAAAATTTGAGTGAAAGAAAAGTGATTTTAAAGTCGAAAGAAAGGTTAGGTTTTTATGAGAAAGATAAGTAGTATTTTGATGACAGTGCTTCTTGGAGCATTGTGTTTGACAGGATGTGGAAGTACAGACAATAATACGGCTGCAGACAGGAATGTTTCCTCGGCGGCGGTCTCTTCTCCGGCAGCGGATGCAGAAAGCAATGTGGCTTCTGATAACGAAGACAGCGATCTGCTTTCCGGTAAGCATCATATTAAGATCAAGGTGAAGGATTACGGAACTATTTCTGTCGAGCTTGATGCGGACGTGGCACCGATCACTGTGACGAATTTTGTGGATCTTGCCAAAGACGGATTTTATGACGGTCTGACATTTCACCGGATCATTTCCGGATTTATGATCCAGGGTGGTGATCCGCTGGGCAATGGTACCGGAGGGTCAGACAAGACGATCAAGGGGGAGTTTTCTGAGAACGGCGTTGAGAACAGTATTTCCCATGTGCGTGGTACGATTTCCATGGCACGGTCGCAGGATTATGACAGTGCCAGCTCTCAGTTCTTTATTATGCATAAGGATAATCCGGGACTGGATGGTCAGTACGCTGCTTTTGGAACTGTGACGAAGGGCATGGAGGTTGTTGATAAGATCTGCGAGGATACACAGGTTGAGGATGAGAATGGTACGGTTGCCGCAGAGAATCAGCCGGTGATCAAGAGCATCAAGGTGATTGATTAAGTGAGAAGCCAAACGGTTCAGACAAGTCGGAAGAATTTCTGATTTGTCTGACCGTTTTTTGTTTTACATAATTTTTTACGGAAATAAGCCGCAATTTCCGAACATATCTCTGTCCGGGAAATGGACTTTTGTGGCTGGAATCTGTATAATAAATAAAAAACAGGAGTATATTGAAGGGAGTAAGTACAGTGAAACGAAGAATGAAATGGAAATGTTTTATGCTGGCAGTGGTATTACTGCTGGAGACCTGCGCGGGAAATGACCTGCAGGCAGAAAGGAAGATGGCAGCGGATTTTGGAATGAATATCAAAAAGGTATATGCATCACAACAGTTACCGAATGATAAGAAGCAGCAGAGTCTGAAAAAGGCAGAGAATACAGAAGAAAGTGTGCAGCCGGCACAGACTGTGACACCGTCGGCAACGGAACCTGCAACAACGGAGCCGTCGGAAACAGAGCCGGCAGTTACCGGACCTGCAACAACAGAACCATCAGCGACAGAGCCTTCCGTAACAGAACCTGCAACAACGGAACCGGCTGTAACAGAACCGGCGAAAACAGCGACACCACCGGCAACCCGGACACCGGCTCCTTCAGAGGGTGCAGTTACCGCTTCTCCGGTTCCGATACCGACAGAGATGGTCGATCTTGAGCCGGGACGCGTGGCAAAGCTTTATTTTTGCGGAAGAGGACGTCACAAGGTGACGGTTTCCTGGAAGAAAACAGCTAATGCGACATCCTATCTTGTATACCGCAAGGCTTCCGGACAGGAGAAGTATACTTTGCGGGCAGAGGTGACCGCTCATAAATATCTGGATAAGTCTCTTACTTTTAACAAAAAGTACCGGTATCAGGTAGTAGCAGTGAATAAGACGGATGGCATCAGAAAGGCAGCCGGCAGAACAGGAACCTATAATAACCGCACCATTGTGCAGACGGATCATCAGAAGTACAGCTATGCGGAGATGTCGGCAGATATTCAGAAATTACAGGATAAATATCATGGGATCGTACATACCAGTGTGATCGGAAAGAGTGAAGATGGTAGAAATCTTTATGATGTAGTGATCGGTAATACGAAGGCATCAAAGACCCTGCTTGTGGTTGCCAACCTTCATGCAAGAGAGTATATGACCTCTGAGCTTTGCATGGATCAGATTGAATATTATCTGGAGAATTATTATACGGCAAGAGAGGGTGGAAGCTGGAAGAAGACCTTTGATAAGATTGCTGTTCACTATGTACCGATGGCGAATCCGGATGGCACAACGATCTCGCAGTTTGGAATCAAGGGCATACGAAGCGCAGCTTTGCGAAAGCGTCTCCGGAAGCTGAAAAGCGGCAGCACAACGATCTGGAAAGCCAATGCAAGAGGCGTTGATCTGAACCGTAATTATCCGGTGCGTTTCCGCAAGCAGGGAAAGCGCGGACCGATGGGCTACAGCGGACCGAAAGCATGTAGCGAGAGTGAGACCCGTGCGATTAAGAAGCTGACAGATCAACTTCGTTCAAAAAAGACACTGCGCGGCGTGATCAGCTATCATGCGATGGGTTCGATCATTTTCGGTGGAAGCGGTCTGGGCGGCACGCTCCAGAAGAATACAGACAGGCTGTATTATCAGTCGAGACGGCTGACGGGCTATGCCAGTGCGGTGGGCTATCATTCTTCATCAGGAGGAGACGGCAATTTCCTTACCTATATTCATGAGGTTACAAAGGTGCCGGGAATCACTCTGGAGGTTGGACGCTACACCTGTCCGGGACCGGCAAGAGAATATCCTTCCGTATGGAAATGCAATAAAATGGTTGTAATACAGGCAGCGAAGCTGTTTCGTTAGGAATACAGGACAATAAACAAATGGAGGAAGCTGATATGGAGAGAAACGGAGAGAATTTACAGATTAACTTTCACGGGAACAAACTAACGCTTGCGTTGGATGAGATCAAGTATTTTGAAGGAAGAGCGATGCGTGTGTTTGTAACGATGATGGATGAGCATCAGATCAGCTTCGACGGGAATCTGGATGAACTGTGGGAGTTGTTGGACGGCACGCATTTTGTGCGGTGTCATCCGAATTATCTGGTGTCCTGTAAGGCGATCGTGGCAGTCTATCCGGCGCATATTCTGTTAGATAACCGTCTGATTGCGATCAGTCCGTATTATCATGAGCTGATCTGCAGCAAGGTGGACGAGCTGCAGATGTGGCTGCGTCAGAGAAAGGCGAGAGAGGAGTGGGGGATTCTTCAGGGGATTTCCGGTACCTATGAAGGAACATTGATCCCGATACGAAGGGACGAGGATGTCGTGATCGGAAGAGATCCGGAGGAGGCAGACGTGATATTTGAGACGCCGGAGATCAGTCGTAAGCACTGCTCGATCAGTTATCTCGGACCGAAGGAGGGTTTCCTGATCGCTGATTTTTCCACCAACGGAACCTATGTGCTGGGTGGGGACGAGCTGCCGGAAGGACAGCCGGTGCAGGTGCCTGTCGGAAGCCGTATCTCGCTCTCCAACGGTAAAGCCGTGTTTGTTCTGGTATAAGAAATGCTCATAATATAGTGTTAATTGAGGGCAAAACGCTGGTTTTGCCCTTTTGTTCTGGTATAGGAAAATGCTCGTAATGTGGTGGAAGGCCAACGAGAATTGCGAAGCAATTCTTGGAGGGCAAAACGCTGGTTTTGCCCTTGTTCTTGTTTAATGATGTCATGTTGAGTCTCAATAAACTACTGTTATTGATAAAAAACGGCAGTATCACTAGCATGAAAAAAGTGTAAATTTTTTGTTAAGTTCGCTGTTTTCCGACAAAAATGAACCTCCCATTCTTTACATTTGATTTTTTAAGTGATAAAATGTTATCAGAAACTATATTAAGGAGGATTCTATACAAATGGCAAGAGCTAAACAATCTATGGATGGAAATACCGCCGCAGCTCATGTAGCGTATGCCTACACAGAAGTAGCAGGTATCTATCCTATCACACCTTCCAGCCCAATGGCTGATTCCGTTGACCAGTGGTCAGCAGCAGGACAGAAGAACATCTTCGGTAATACCGTTAAGGTTGTAGAGATGGAGTCTGAGGCAGGTGCAGCAGGTACCGTACACGGTTCCCTTGCAGCAGGTGCACTCACTACTACATTTACAGCATCTCAGGGTCTTCTGCTGATGATCCCTAATATGTATAAGATTGCCGGTGAGCAGTTACCATGTGTATTTGATGTATCTGCACGTACAGTATCTACACATGCACTGAATATCTTCGGTGATCACAGTGACGTTTACGCTTGTCGTCAGACCGGTTTTGCTATGCTGGCTGAGACAAACCCACAGGAGGTTATGGACTTAAGCCCGGTTGCACATCTTGCATCACTCGAGGGCAAGGTTCCTTTCATCAACTTCTTCGATGGTTTCCGTACTTCTCATGAGATTCAGAAGATCGAGAAGTGGGACTATGAGGATCTGAAGGAAATGTGTCCAATGGACGCTGTTGAGGAGTTCCGTGCACATGCACTGAATCCTGAGCATCCGGCAGCTCGTGGTTCTCATGAGAACGGTGATGTATTTTTCCAGCATCGTGAGGCTTGTAACAAGGCTTATGATGAGCTTCCTGCAGTAGTAGAGAAGTACATGGGCAAGATCAATGAGAAGCTCGGTACAAACTATGGTCTTTTCAATTACTATGGTGCTCCTGATGCAGATCGTGTTATCATCGCAATGGGTTCCATCTGTGATGTTGCAGAGGAGGTAATTGATTACCTGACAAAGGCTGGCGAGAAGGTTGGTCTTATCAAGGTTCGTCTGTATCGTCCATGGTCTTCAGAGGCACTTCTTAAGGTGATCCCTAAGACAGCTAAGAAGATCGCAGTTCTTGATCGTACAAAAGAGCCTGGTTCTCTTGGTGATCCTTTATACCTTGATGTTGCAGCTACTCTTCGTGAGGCAGGTCTTAATGACATCGTTCTGACTGGCGGACGTTATGGTCTTGGTTCTAAGGATACTCCTCCTTCATCAGTATTTGCTGTTTATACAGAGCTGAAGAAAGATGCTCCTAAGCCACGTTTCACAGTTGGTATCGTAGATGATGTTACCAATCTCAGTCTTCCTGAGGTTAAGCCGGCTCCTATCACTTCTGCACCTGGTACAAAGGAGTGCAAGTTCTGGGGTCTCGGTGGAGATGGTACTGTAGGTGCTAACAAGAACTCTACAAAGATCATCGGTGACCACACAGACAAGTATATCCAGGCATACTTCCAGTATGATTCAAAGAAGACCGGTGGTGTTACAATTTCTCACCTTCGTTTTGGTGACAACCCGATTAAGAGCCCATATTACATCAACCAGGCTGACTTCGTAGCATGTCATAACCCTGCATATGTGATCCAGGGCATGAAGATGGTTCAGGATGTTAAGCCGGGCGGAGTATTCATGATCAACTGCCAGTGGTCTGATGAGGAGCTTGATAAGCATCTCAACGCTGAGGCTAAGAAATATATCGCTGACAACAATATTCAGCTTTACACGATCAATGCAATCGATAAGGCAATCGAGATCGGTATGGGTAAGCGTACCAACACAATTCTTCAGTCTGCATTCTTCAAGCTGGCTGACGTAATGCCGATCGATGACGCTGTAGAGTTCATGAAGCAGGCAGCTAAGAAGTCTTACTCTAAGAAGGGTGACGCTGTCGTAGAGATGAACTACAAGGCAATTGATGCCGGACTTGATGCAGTACACAAAGTAGAGATTCCGGATTCTTGGAAGAATCCTGCTCCAGATGCTCCTGCTAAGGAATTAGAGGGACGTCCGGAGGTTGTTAAGCTTGTTAAGAATCTCCTTGAGCCGATCTCTAAGATGGATGGTGACAGCCTTCCTGTATCTGCATTCGTTGAGAATCCGGATGGACAGTTCGAGACAGGTGCTTCTGCATACGAGAAGCGTGGTACAGCCGTAACAGTTCCTGTATGGGATCCTAACACATGTATCCAGTGTAACAACTGTGCGTTCGTATGTTCACATGCAACAATCCGTCCATTCCTCCTTTCTGAGGATGAGGTTAAGGCTGCTCCGGAGCAGATCAAGCTTTCTGATACAAAGCCTAAGGCTGGCGAGTACAAGTTCGTTATGAGCGTATCTCCTCTGGATTGTATGGGATGTGGTGAGTGTATCACAGTATGTCCTAAGGCAGCAGACGGTGCGATCAAGATGGTACCACAGGAGTCACAGGCAGATCAGCAGCCGGTATTTGATTATCTGGTAGCTAATGTTAGCAAGAAGGACAGCGGATTTGCAGATACTACTCCTAAGGGAAGCCAGTTCAACCAGCCACTCCTTGAGTTCTCAGGAAGCTGTGCAGGTTGTGCAGAGACATCTTATGCACGTCTCGTAACACAGCTGTTTGGTGAGCAGATGTACATCTCTAACGCAACAGGATGTTCTTCTATCTGGGGTAACCCGGCTGCAACTTCACCATATACAGTAAACAAGGACAGCAAGAAGGGACCGGCTTGGTCTAACTCACTGTTCGAGGATAACGCAGAGCATGGTCTTGGTATGTATGTAGGTCAGAAGTATCTTCGTGACCAGGCTATCGAGACTCTGAAAGAGATCGCAGCATCTGACGATGCATCCGCTGATGTTAAGGCTGCAATCGATAAATACCTTGAGACAAAGGATGACACTAAGGCAAACGTTGAGCCTACCAAAGCACTGATCGCTGAGCTCGAGAAGTGTGGCTGTGAGAAGTCTAAGGCAGTACTTGCTAAGAAGGATTATCTTTCTAAGAAGTCTGTATGGATCTTCGGTGGTGACGGTTGGGCATACGATATCGGATTTGGTGGTCTCGACCACGTACTTGCATCCGGTGAGAATGTAAACGTTATGGTATTCGATACAGAGATGTATTCTAATACAGGTGGACAGGCATCTAAGGCTTCCAACATCGGTGAGGTTTGTCAGTTCGCTGCTGCCGGTAAGGAGATCGGCAAGAAGTCTCTTGCAGAGATCGCTATGAGCTATGGCTATGTATATGTAGCACAGATTGCTCTTGGTGCAAACCCTGCACAGGCTGTTAAGGCAATCGCTGAGGCTGAGGCATACAACGGACCATCCCTGATCATCGGTTATGCTCCATGTGAGCTTCACGGAATCGCTAAGGGTGGTATGAACCACTGTCAGGATGAGATGAAGAAGGCTGTTAAGGCTGGTTACTGGAACCTCTTCTCATTCAACCCTGCTCTTAAGGCAGAGGGCAAGAATCCATTCAGCTTCACATCTGAGAAGGGTGTAAACTTCGATGATTATCAGGCATTCCTGAACAACGAGGCTCGTTACACTCGTCTGATCAAGCCATTCCCAGAGAGAGCTGAGAGACTGTTCAAGGAGTCAGAGGATGCTGCAAAGGCTCGTTATGAGCATCTGCAGAAGCTGGTAGAGCTTTACAAATAATTCTGCCATGACTTTAAGAACGATCGGAGCTTAATCTGATATATGTAACTACGAGGAGGTTGTTGCAATTATGCAGCAGCCTCCTTTTTGTTATGTCAGAAAATTTGTTGTTTTCTGATACAATAAAAAAGGTTTGAAGAAAAGGCGGCACCTGCTGTATACTTTGTGTGGAAGGAGTGGAGAACATAATATGAAAGATAATAATATATTAATAACAGAAATGATTCGTTATTATGCCGGTGATCCCAAACGGATCCAGCATTTTATAAAGGTATATACGTTCGCCAAGATGATCGGGGAAAAGGAGAAGCTTCCTGCCGGGGAGCAGTTTATACTGGAGACGGCGGCAATCGTACATGATATTGGAATCAAGCCGGCTGAGGAGAAATTCGGTCAGTGCGGCGGTAAGCTGCAGGAGAAGGAGGGACCGGCGGCAGCGCAAAAGCTGCTGACAGCATTGGGCTATCCGGAGAAGGTGATTGCAAGAGTATGCTATCTGGTGGGTCATCATCATACCTATGACGGCATTGACGGTATGGATTATCAGATCCTGGTGGAAGCGGATTTTCTGGTGAATCTGTATGAGGACGGGGTGTCCGGCGAGGCGGTAGAGCGTGCGGGAGAGAAGATATTCCGGACGAAATCAGGCACGGATATTCTTGAAACAATGTTTCAAAAATAAACAAAATCGTTAAAATGGGTTTTCAAATCGGCGATTTTGTGATAAATTGATTGTCGGAGCATTATCAAAAGATAATGGAGGCAGATATGCCGGGATCGGATTGATCCGGGCGGCAGGATTACGAGATTGAGAATAAAGGAGTCAGAAATATGATTAAGGTAGTAAAATTTGGTGGAAGCTCTCTGGCAAGTGCAACGCAGTTTTCAAAGGTTGGCAAGATCATCAAGGCTGATCCGGAGAGAAAATTTGTTGTTCCAAGTGCACCGGGCAAGCGGAACGACAAGGATACCAAGGTTACAGATATGCTGTATGCCTGCTATGCGCTGGCAAAGGAAGACAAGAGCTTTAGCAGTGCATTAAAGAAGATCAAGGATCGTTATGAGTCTATTATCAACGGACTTCATATGAAGCTGTCCCTCGACGAGGAGTTTAAGACTATCGAGAAGAACTTCGCAGAGAAGGCAGGAGAGGATTATGCAGCATCTCGTGGTGAGTACCTTAATGGTATTATCATGGCAAATTATTTGGGATATGAGTTTGTGGATCCGGCAGATGCGATCCGTTTTGACGAGGACGGTAATTTTATGCCGGAGGAGACCGACAAGCTGTTAAAGAAGCGTCTCAAGGGTGTTGAGAGAGCGGTTGTACCGGGATTTTACGGTGCAAAGGCTGATGGCACGATCAAGACATTCTCCAGAGGAGGATCTGATATTACCGGTTCTATCGTATCAAGAGCCGTACATGCAACAAGCTATGAGAACTGGACAGACGTATCCGGATTCCTGATCGCCGATCCGCGTATCATTGACAATCCGGAGCCGATCAAGATCATCACATACCGTGAGCTTCGCGAGCTCTCTTACATGGGTGCGAGCGTGCTTCATGAGGACGCCGTATTCCCTGTTCGTCAGGCTGGTATCCCGATCAATATCCGTAATACCAATGCACCGGAGGATGAGGGTACATGGATCGTAGAAAGCACCTGTCATCATTCTGCATACACGATCACCGGTATCGCAGGTAAGAAGGGATTTGTTGCCGTAAATGTTGAGAAGGATATGATGAACTCCGAGGTTGGTTTCGGACGTAAGGTTCTTACTGCATTTGAGGAGAACGGTATTAACTTTGAGCATATGCCGTCCGGTATTGATACCATGACAGTATTTGTTCATGAGCCGGAGTTTGAGCAGAAGGAGCAGAAGGTGATCTCCGCGATCCATCGTCTGGCACATCCGGATACGATCGATCTGGAGGCCGATCTTGCTCTGATCGCTGTCGTTGGACGCGGCATGAAGTCAAACCGTGGTACTGCCGGCAGAATCTTTTCCGCGCTGGCACATGCCAACATCAATGTTAAGATGATCGATCAGGGATCATCCGAGTTAAACATCATTATTGGTGTCAGCAACGAAGACTTTGATGATGCGATCAAGGCAATTTACGATATTTTTGTCACAACCCAGCTGTAATAAATGTTCTGTATTCTGGGGATAATAGAAAGATATGATAAGGAATGGAGGGATTGTTATGGCAGTAGTACATGTAACAACAGACAACTTTGAACAGGAAGTAATGCAGTCTGATAAGCCGGTACTGATCGACTTCTGGGCATCCTGGTGCGGACCTTGTATGATGCTTGGTCCTGTGGTAGAGGAGCTTGCCGGAGAAGTAGACGATGTCAAGATCTGCAAGGTCAATGTGGATGAGCAGATGGATCTGGCACAGCAGTTTAAAGTCGTCAGCATTCCGATGCTGATCCTCATCAAGAACGGTGAGGTCACAGCGAAGGATATCGGAGTCAAGAGCAAGGATGAGCTTTTGGCATTTATGCACCAGTAATAGTACGAATAAAGATAAAGCAGGCGTTTTTGGCCTGCTTTATTAGTATATTGCATTTTTGAAACAGAAGGAAATACAGAGATCAGGAGGGCTTATGGCAGACAAAATATATGATGTGTTGATCGTGGGAGCAGGAACAGCCGGGTTGTCGGCAGCGATTTATGCACTGCGGTCCGGTAAGAGTGTGCTGGTACTCGAGGAGAAAATGTACGGCGGACAGATCGTTGTGACTCCGGAGATCGAGAATTATCCGGGTATTGCAAAGATATCCGGTTTTGAATTTGCGCAGGGACTTTATGAGCAGGCGAAGAATCTCGGCATGGAGTATGAGACCGGTAAGGTTACGGCACTGAAACGGGAATGCAACGGTGACTCTGCGGAGCTTGAGGTGGCAGAACTTTCGCCGGACGAAGAGGAATGCAGCCGTGATATTTTCAAGGTATCGGTAGAGCAGGGCGGTGAGCAGAAGCTGTGCCGGACGAGAAGTGTGATCCTTGCGACCGGAGCGAGAAATCGTCCGCTTGGTCTTAAGAATGAGCGGGAGATGATCGGACATGGTGTGTCTTACTGTGCGACCTGTGACGGCATGTTTTTCAGGGGACGTAAGGTGGCGGTTGCCGGAGGCGGCAATACGGCATTGGAGGATGCTTTGTTTCTTGCACAGTATTGTGAAAAGGTCTATCTGATCCACCGGCGCGATACGTTCCGTGGAGAGCCGGAGAAGCTTGCACTGTTAGAGACAAAGGAGAATGTGGAGATCTTGCGGTCCTGCACAGTGACAGGAATGGAGACGGATGAGAACGGCAATCTGGAATCGCTGCATGTCTGGAATAAGAAGCAGGAAAAGGAGCTTTTAGTGCCGGCGGCAGGGCTGTTTGTGGCGGTAGGACAGATGCCGGAGAATCAGGAGTTTGCAGAGGTTGCGCCATTGGATGAGCAGGGATACATCAAAGCAGGTGAGGACTGTAAGACAGCGACAGAGGGTGTATTTGTGGCAGGAGACTGCCGGACGAAGACAGTGCGCCAGCTTACGACAGCAGCCGCAGATGGCGCGGTTGCTGCATTGGCGGCATGCGAATATCTCGGATAGCGCGCCTTACCCCTGCGACGGATTGTTGCGGTATTTTAACGGCGGCATCCCCATAAACTGCTTGAACTTGCCAGAGAAGTAATTGCCGTCCGGATAGCCGCTGCGGATCGCGATCTCCGTGACCGGAAGATCTGTGCTTCGCAGCAGGCGTGCGGCAGAGCGGATGCGCAGTGTGTGCAGATATTTCAGGGGACTGGTGCCGTAGATCTCGTGGAAGACACGCCGGAAATGACGGGACGACATGCCGGACATGGAGGCTAACTCTTCGACGGAGATATCCTCGCGGAAATGGAACTCCATGTAGGCGACTGTGTTGGCGAGCGATACGGTATTATCATCGGATTCTCCGCTTTTGTCAAAAAGGCGGGACAGCGAGGTGATCATCTGAAGGAAAAGACCGCTTGTCATCGTCTGGTATCCGGCAGAGTGTGATACATATTCGTGATGGATCCGTGTGATCATCTGATCGAAGGTATCGAAAACATCCGGCGCCAGATGAATGCGGGACTGAAAGCCGTTCTGCTGTGTCAGGGCAGGTTCAATGACGAAGAGTGAATGATAGCCGGGCAGCGATTTGATATCACCAAAGTTCTTTAAGAAATAGTCCGGTTGAAACATAATATTACAGATCCGGAAATGACGCGGATCCTTATAGGCGTGGGATGTATTTTCGTTGATGACAAATACATCCCCTTTTTGGATCGGATACTCCTCATCATTGACAATGTGGGTGGCGTGACCGCCCAGCACAAAAACAAGCTCCGAGAAGTCCGCATGGTTGTGGAGAAACATGTTCTCGTCATGATGACCATACTGGATATAGAACGGAAAATCCTTCTGTGTGGTAAAGTAATGAAGATGCATTTCTGATATCATAAAACTCCTCCCGGATGGTGGCCTTAGCTGCTGTATTGTTATGTCCGAAATACAAAGATTAGTGTCCGTATTCCTCTAGTAGATTCGCATTTGATTTCGTATGATTATACTACAACATAACAAATGTGTCAAAGAAGAAAACAGCGCAAAATGCTGTAATAAAGCGGGGTTTCGAATGAGACGTTTGTTGTGACACAGCGAACAATATACGAAATAAAACGAATGGAGGACAACGAAATGGCAAATCCGTATTTACCAAGTTGGGAGTATATCCCGGATGGAGAACCGAGAGTGTTTGGAGACAGAGTTTATGTGTATGGTTCCCATGACCGTGTAGATTCTGCCGAATTTTGTGATTATAAACTGAAGGTATGGTCAGCGCCTGTGAATGAACCGGGCAAATGGGTGTGCCATGGTGATGCGTTCCACACAAAGGCAGACAGAGACCATTCTTCCGATGTAGACTGGTCCGAGAAATGTCTTTATGCACCGGATGTGGTGGAGAAGGACGGCAAGTATTATCTGTATGCATACATTCTTGATTCCAAGGGCTGTGTGGCAGTGAGCGACAGACCGGAGGGACCGTTTGAATTATTGTCCCGTTATGAGTATAATATCCCTAACCATTACGATAACGGTACTTTTATTGATCCGGGCGTGCTTGTGGATGATGACGGCAGAGTTTATGTGTACTGCGGATATCTCGGCTCCTACATGTGCGAGATCGACGGAAGCAACATGTATCAGGTGATCGATGGAACCTATCAGGAGAATATCATTCCGACCGATGAGCCATGGAATTTCTTCGAGGCGTGTTCACCGAGAAAGGTAGGAGATACCTATTATCTGATCTATTCCCCGAAGCGTGGCTGCCAGCTTGCCTATGCAACCTCAGATTCTCCGACAGGACCGTTTACATATCGCGGATATATCGTGGATAACGGCATTGATTTTCCGGGCGGCAATAACCATGGATCCATTTGCAAGATCGGGGATCAGTGGTATATTTTCTATCACCGTATGACCAACGGAACGATTATGTCCCGCAGAGGCTGTGTGGAGAAGATCGAGATCCTTCCGGACGGAACGATCCCGACAGTAGAGATGACCTCTCTGGGCTTCGAGGATTCCTTGAATCCTTATGAGCAGACACAGGCTGACACCGCCTGCGTGCTGAAGGGCAGCGAGCAGCTGATGATCACACAGATCGATGCATTTACCAGAGTGATCACCAACATCACCGAGGGCTGTGTGATGGGCTGGAAGTATTTTGATTTCGGCGAGGATCACACCAATGGGACCATGACATTATCCCTAAAGATGCAGCCAAGAGGATGCAGTGGGCGAGTGCATGTATATCTGGATGACCCGGTAGACGGTGAGAAGATCGGTACCGTTGAGTTTGGCACGGGAGATCATGTGGCAGAGGGCATCATGCGTATGGTGACCGGCAGACATGCAGTATATTTTGTGGCAGAGGATGCGCACAGCGGATGGGCAAAGAACAGCTTTGTGAACAGACAGCTTCTGGATCTGGAAGCATTTGTTTTCCGTAAATAAAAGATGTTAATGATAACAGAAAGGAAAGATTATTATGAAGATCAGTAATCCGGTTCTTCGGGGCTTTTATCCGGACCCGAGTGTATGTAAGGCGAATGGAAAGTATTATATGGTATGCAGCTCGTTTGAGTATTTTCCGGGCGTACCGATTTTCGAGAGTGAGGATCTGGTTCACTGGACACAGATCGGTCATTGTCTGACGAGAAGCACACAGGTAGATTTAGAGCGTATCAACAGCTCCGGCGGTGTCTTTGCACCAACGATCCGTTACCATGAGGGACGCTTTTACATGGTGACTACCAATGATACATATCACAAGAACTTTTATGTGTATACCGATGATATTTACGGTGAGTGGTCAGAGCCTGTTTTCGTGGATCAGGGAGGCATCGATCCGTCCCTGTTCTTTGAGGATGGCAAGGCATATTTCATGAGTAACGGAAGCGATGAGGACGGCAAGGGCTGTATTTTCCAGTGCGAGATCAATATTGCGACGGGAGAGCGTCTCACTGAGAGCAAGCCGATCTGGAAGGGGAATGGCGGACGTTATCTTGAGTCACCGCATCTGTTCCATATCGGGGACTGGTATTACATCACTGCTGCAGAGGGTGGTACCGAGTATGGTCACATGATCACATATGCGAGAGGAAAGAGCCCATATGGACCATTCGAGTCTTATCCGCTCAATCCGGTTGTGACAAACCGCGATCTCGGTGGTCATCAGAGCCGCATTCAGGGAATCGGACATGGCGATCTGGTGCAGACGGACGATGGAAGCACATTTATCGTGTGCCTGGGCTTCCGTCAGGAGGGCATGTGGATGCCGTTCCATCATCTGGGACGAGAGGTGTTCTTAGTGCCGGTACAGTGGCAGGAGGACGGCTGGTTTACTGCCGGTGTTAATGGTACGGTGGAAGCAGAGATGGAGATGAACCTCAATGCAGCCGGCGAGGATACCTGCTATGATGTTTCCTTTGAAAAGCTTGGAGCAGACAGCTTAAGATGGTGTCATCTGAGAGCTTATGATAAAGAGAACTATCAGTTTACCGAAAACGGTGTGAACCTTCGAGGCAATCACTATACGCTCGATGATGTGGATGCGCCGACCTTCCTCGGCGTGCGTCAGTCCGAGTTTGACACGACACTCGATATTACCGTGGGTGGCAATTCACCGGAGGCAGGTATTACCTTCTATCTGTGTGAGGATCACCACTACGACCTTTATCTGACACAGAAAGACGGTGTGAAGAAGGCTGAGCTTCGTTTGACAACCGGTGATGCACAGTGTGTAAAGGCATCAAAGGCACTGGGAGAGGGACAGCAGGAGGTAAGCTTCCATGTAGAGTCTGAAGGAGAATTTTATACATTCTTCGCAGAGCTTGCCGGAGAGAGCGTGGAGCTTGGGAAGGCGAGAACAAAGTATCTTTCCTCTGAGGTAGCAGGCGGCTTTACCGGTACGGTAATGGCAATGTATGCGATAAATCCACAGGAAGACAAGGATGCGTGGGGAACCTTCCGTGACCTTGAGTGGACCATGAGAAAATGGGTTGATTAGACGAAATCTCTGTGATATGCTTGATAAGCATCCGGATTTTGGAGTTAATTTGACAGCATAACAGGAGAGAGTATCATGAACAGGGATGAAGAATTTCTGATCAAAAGAATAAAAGATCTGGCGGAGCAGTCCTACCGCACCGGCTTATATACCTATACCGGCTTTCTGAATCAGCAGGAGCAGGCGGTATATGCCAGAGTAAGGAAGGATACGGCGCCTGTGACAGCAATGTTTTCCGGCGGTGTTGATGGCTGTGAGCGGCAGATACTCCGGTTTGGCGATGAGGAAAGTCTGGGATACGATGCGGGCTTTCCTATTTGCTGTATTGAGATCAAGCCGCTGATTGAGAAGTTTGCGGATGCACTGACGCACCGGGACTATCTTGGAGCGTTGATGCATCTGGGGATTGAGCGCAGTACGCTCGGGGATATTATGATCCGTGATAAGACCGCATATTTGTTCTGTCTGGAGAAGATCGCACCGTTTATTCCGGAGAATCTGGATCAGGTAAAGCATACACATGTGCAGTGCCGGATATTAGACCGGATGCCGGAGGCGGTACGTCCGAAGCTGCAGGCGGTCAAGCTGATCGTGCCGAGCATGCGGCTGGATGTGATCGTGGCAAAGCTCTGTCATCTTTCGAGAAGCCAGAGCATTGCACTGTTCCGTGAGAAGAAGGTGTTTGTCAACGGTTATCAGATGGAGAACAACAGCGGCACTCTAAAGGAGCAGGATGTGGTGTCGGTGCGGGGCTACGGCAAGTTTATCTGTGACGGTATTTCCGGAGAAACAAAAAAAGGAAACCTGAATATCCAGGTTTCCAAATATGTATGACGGACAGGTTTATTTTTCTTCTTTAGGCGGAACTGCAAAAAAGCGGTTCCACTTTTTGTCGCTTTGGTATTCTAACATGCGGTCATACTGCGCATACATTTTCTGGACACCGTTTTCCAGAAGATAATAGTGATTGATATATGGGAACAGAAGGATCAGAAGAGGGATCAGCAGAAGCGTAAGCCAGATGCTTCCGGTTCCGACAAGACCGACAACAACCGAGGTGGTCATCAGTGCAAAAAGCACGGTGACGATCAGATGGATCAGCCGTTCGTGCTGGAAAAACTGAATCTGAGTCAGATGATTGTGGATGGCACGGTCCCAGTCTGTATCTTCCGGCGGATCCTGGATCAGCTCATCGATCTGCTGCAAATAAGTCAAAATTCTTCGTTTCATATGGATCAATCCTTTCCTGAAATCTTTTAGTAGAATTATACCACGAATTCGTGTATATTTATAGATATATATCCGGGCACTGTCGGATGAACAGTAATCATAGTTGCAGTGCAGAAAGAGGGACAAATGGACAAGATTAAGAAAATAACTTTAACACCGGCACGCTGTGGTCTGGATCTGGGAGACGGCAGTGAGAGAGCTGAGTATGTCAATCAGGATTACATTTTAAATACACTGGGAAGACCACATAGAAATATTGGTATTATGTATACTTATTATCCAAAGGATAAGGAATGGCCGGAGCGTATTAGTGTGGCATGTAAGGACATGGAGATCCATTTTCAGTGGGATTATCCGTATGATGATTACTTCCCGTATCGCGGAGGTCCGGACGGCGATACAAAGGGAGAACCGTTTGAGCAGATGCGCGATATCCGTCGTCATGGTCAGGACGTGGCACTGACGCTTACGATCGACTGTTCGCTGGAGGATGAATATCTCCGTCAGATCGCAAAGGATCTTAGACCATTCGGAAGAATGCGTCTTCGTATCAACCATGAGTGTGCCGGAGACTGGTTCACCCACAATCAGCGTTTCTCCTACAAGGAGATTGGAGAGTTCTTTGTGCGCTTCGCAAAGATCGTGAAGGAAGAGGCACCACAGATCTCACTTGTATTCTGCGGCGGTGCTGTCGGAGATCTCGAGGCAGAGGATGCGCCGGTACAGTATGAGGAGGAGTTCAAGGAGGCATTTGATATTGCCGATATCTGGTCCAATGACTGCTATCTGGCACTTCATTACGGATGGCCGTTTGACGTATGTGAAAAGGGTGGCGACAGCTACGCGATGACACCGGTTGATCCGTTTTTTGAGAGACTCAATAAAACCTCTAAGAGAATGACAAAGGTCAATCACGGAGAGTGCAAGCCGTTCGTGATCTCTGAGTTTAACACCGATGGAGACGTGACGGGACCGATGCGTCAGGGCGAATCGATCAAGCGTTTTGTTGAGAAATTAAAGTCCGAAAATGCGGACTGGTTCGACGGATTTTCTATGTACCAGTTCAGGGACAGAGGAAGACTTGGTCTTGAGATTGAGGATCCGAACAATTCTGCAGTCGGTATTCCACAACCGGTCTTAAAGGACTATAAGGATATTCTGAAGGATCCGTTCTTCCTGCCGGGACTCAATGAGCAGGAGGAGACGACACTGCCGGCAACTCTTCGCTGGGGAGGTGCAGAGGATGCAGAGGGAATTGCAATCCCGATCCGTTTTGAGAAGACACCTGAATTTTGTGAGATCACCTTTGAAGAAGAACTCAATCTGATGATGGAGTTAAACGGACGATGGTTCTATAAAGCACCTGGAACAAAGACCGTCGATATGATGTCCGCTTTCTTTGAGACACCGATCGAGCCGGGCACAGAGATGACACTGAAGATCTTTGCACCGCCGGCAACCGGAGAGAATGATCCGTCACAGGGGGATGACTGGGATATCAATTATTATACTACGATCACAAAGATGCCTGAGCTTCGTATCCGTTATGAGGAGATTCAGGAGGTACTGTAATGGAACATGCAATTGTAACGCTGAAAAAGGGAGAAGGACGCACGATCAAGGCGGGCGGTGCCTGGATCTACGACAACGAGATCGCAAATGTAGTCGGCAGCTTTGATGATGGCGATGTCGTGCTGGTGCATGACTTTGACGGCTATCCGATGGGGAAGGGCTATATCAACCGTCACTCCAAGATCCGTGTCCGGATGTTGACACGTCATCAGGAGCAGGAGATTGACGATGTTTTCTGGAAAATGCGTTTGCAGGCGGCATGGGATTACCGGAAGGCAACTGTGGATACCTCGAGCTGCCGTATCGTTTTCGGGGAAGCGGATTTCCTGCCGGGACTCGTCATTGATAAGTTCAGCGATGTTCTTGTCGTGGAGTCTCTGGCACTCGGTATTGACCGGTATAAGGAGCATCTTGTCGATCTGTTAAAGGAGATCCTTGCGGCAGACGGCATTACGATCCGCGGTGTGTATGAGCGCAGCGATGCAAAGGAACGTCTGAAGGAAGGCATGGAGCGCGTAAAGGGCTTTATGGGAGCGGAATTTGATACGAATGTTGAGATCATCGAGAACGGCGTGCATTATATGGTCGATGTCAAGGAAGGACAAAAGACCGGATTTTTCCTGGATCAGAAATACAACCGTCAGTCCATTCGCTCAATCTGCCGTGGCGCAAAGGTGCTCGACTGCTTTACGCATACAGGCTCCTTTGCACTGAATGCCGGACAGGCAGGTGCGGCAAGCGTACTTGGTCTGGATGCCTCCGAGCTTGGCGTAGAGCAGGCGAAAAAGAACGCAGCATTAAATGGTCTGTCCGATATTGTGGACTTTGAATGTGCCGATGTTTTTGAGAAGCTGCCACAGATGGAGGCAGCCGGAGAGAAGTTTGACGTGATCATTCTGGATCCGCCGGCATTTACAAAGTCCCGCAACTCTGTGAAGAACGCAGTCAAGGGATACCGTGAGATCAATCTGCGTGCGATGAAGCTGATCAGGGACGGCGGTTATCTGGCAACCTGTTCCTGCTCACATTTCATGACCTACGAGCTGTTTACCAAGACGATCGGACAGGCGGCAGCCAATGTGCATAAGAGACTGCGGCAGGTTTCCTTTGCAACGCAGGCACCGGATCATCCGATCCTATGGGCAGCAGATACCTCTTATTATTTGAAGTTCTATATTTTTCAGGTTTGTGATGAGAAATAGGCTTGACAAATCAGAGTGAAAATGTTATAAATAATTTAGATAGTATGTTACTTGATTCGAACGAACCCAAGGCATTAACTAGACATAAATTTTACAGGATGTTTATGTGAGTTAGTGCCTTTTTTTGTTCCCTTTTTGTGAGAATAACAGCATAAATCCCGGGTACGCTGTATAGAATCGGGCAAAAAGCGGACACTAAAAAGGATATGCAGACGAAGCAGATGATCACATGAATATCACCAGGAAAGGAAGGATGAATCATGAAAGATAAGATTTTTGAAGTCCTGCAGAGAATCGGACGAAGCTTTATGCTGCCGATCGCAATCCTGCCTGTTGCCGGGTTGCTTCTGGGACTTGGTAGTTCGTTTACAAACGAGACGACAATTGCAACGTACCATTTGGGAAAGATCCTTGGTGACGGGACGATCCTGCATGCACTTTTAGTCATCATGAATAAGGTCGGCAGTGCCGTATTTGATAACCTGCCGCTGTTGTTTGCCGTTGGTGTTGCCATCGGTATGGCAAAGAAGGAGAAGGAGGTATCTGCTCTTTCTGCCGTGATCGCATATTTCGTTATGAATATTTCAATTAGCGGTATGCTGGAGATCAATGGAAAGATCCTCGGGGATGGTAGCATTTCAAAGGATGTGCTTTCCGGAACGATTGCTTCCGTCTGCGGTATCAATACCCTGCAGATGGGTGTGTTTGGAGGTATTATCGTCGGTCTTGGTGTGGCGGCACTTCACAACCGCTTCCATAAGATCCAGCTTCCGAATGCATTGTCATTCTTTGCCGGATCAAGATTTGTACCGATCATTTCCACGATCGTGTATATGTTTGTCGGTATTCTGATGTATTTTGTATGGCCGGTCGTTCAGAATGGTATTTATTCGCTCGGAGGTCTTGTGACCGGCAGTGGTTATTTCGGCACACTGATCTTTGGTATTGTCAAGAGAGCACTGATTCCGTTTGGTCTTCACCATGTATTCTATATGCCGTTCTGGCAGACAGCTGTCGGCGGCACGGCAGAGGTTGCCGGACAGATGGTACAGGGTGGACAGAATATCTTCTTTGCACAGCTTGCCGATGCATCCCATGTAACGCATTTCAGCGCGGACGCGACAAGATATTTCTCCGGTGAGTTTATCTTTATGATCTTCGGTCTTCCGGGGGCAGCACTTGCAATGTACCGCACCGCGAAGCCGGAGAAAAAGAAACAGGTTGGAGGTCTTCTTTTCTCCGCAGCACTGACATCCATGCTGACAGGTATCACAGAGCCGATCGAGTTCTCGTTCCTGTTCGTGGCACCGATCCTGTTTGCAGTACAGGTGATCTTAGCAGGTGCTGCCTATATGATCGCCCACATGTTAAACATTGCAGTCGGACTTACCTTCTCCGGTGGTTTTCTGGATCTGTTCCTGTTTGGTATTCTTCAAGGCAATGACAAGACAAGCTGGCTGAGGATCATTCCGGTCGGAATTATTTATTTCTTCCTGTATTACTTTATCTTCTCATTCCTGATCAAGAAGCTGAACTTAAAGACACCGGGACGTGAGGATGAAGATCAGGAGGTGAAGCTTTATACGAAGGCAGATGTCAATGCAAGAAAGTCCAAGAAAACGGACAGTACCGAAAATGGGACAGATGATCTGCTCAGCGCAGATATCACAAGAGGTCTTGGAGGTAAGAAGAATATCGACGGTGTTGACTGTTGTGCAACAAGACTTCGCTGTACGGTATTTAATGCCGATCTGGTTGACGATACACTGTTAAAATTAACCGGATCCAGCGGTGTGATCCACAAGGGTAACGGCGTTCAGATTGTATACGGTCCTCATGTCACGGTGATCAAGTCAAATTTGGAAGATTACCTTGAAACAGCGCCGGATATCGAATATACTAAAGATAGTGAAGAAACTGTGGAGGAGGATGTGCCTGCACAGGAGGAACAGACGGAAACAAAGGTTACAAAGACCATCGTGGTATCAAGCCCGATCACCGGTGTGGCAGCAGATCTGTCCACGGCACCGGATGAGGCATTTGCCGGAAGAATGATGGGAGACGGAGCCGTTGTGACACCGACGGATGCCATTGTAAAGGCACCGGAGGATGGAGAGGTTGTCTTTGTCTTTGAGACAAAGCATGCCATTGGATTTATGACAGATTCCGGACTCAGCATGCTGTTACACATTGGCATTGACACCGTACAGCTTGGCGGCAAGGGCTTCGAGGTATTTGTCGAGAACGGACAGAAGGTGAAGAAGGGAGATCCGATGATGAAGCTGGATCTTGACTATCTTGCCGGGCATGCTCCATCCCTGACATCACCGGTGCTTTGTACGGAGCTTGAGGATAACCAGAAGATCCGACTGTTGAAGGACGGAGAGATCAAAGCAGGAGAGGAATTATTTGCGGTCGATTTCTACGAATAAATGAAATGTGAGGATCGGACATGTACAGAATCGTAAAAGTGTTAAACCATAATGCGGTGCTTGCGGTAAATGCAGAGGACGGGAAGGAATGTCTTCTGATGGGCAAGGGGATTGGATTTGGTAAAAAGGTGAGCGAACATGTGGAACCGGGAGAGGATGCCCGTATCTATACACTGCAGGCATCCGGTGAACGGGGGCAGGCGGGAGAGATCGTAAAATCGATCGATCCGGAGTTTTTGGAGATCGCGAACCTGGTGCTTGATGAGGCGCAGAAGGTGTTTGGAAATATTGACCGTAACATTTTATTTCCGCTTGCGGATCATATCTGTTATGCGGTGGAGCGCATGAAAAGGCACGAGTCGATCAGTAATCCACTGACCGAGGATATCCGTCTTTTGTTTCATATGGAGTATAAGGTTGCAAGCTGTGTTGTGCCGGTTCTCAAGAAGAAATTTGGAATTACCATCGGAGACGATGAGATCGGATATATTACATTGCATGTGCATTCTGCCATCGATGATGACAAGGTATCCGATGCCATGAAGACAGCCCGCGCGGTGCGTGAATGTATTGAGATCGTAGAGAATGCCATGGGAAAACGGATCGATGTCATGACATTATCCTATAACCGACTGATGAACCATGTGCGTTACATGATCGTGCGGGCGCTGAATGGCGAGAAATTGAAAATGAGTTTAAATGACTATATGAGTGTGAAATATCCGGAGGAATTTGCAATGGCAGAACAGATCTGTGAGCAGATCGGAACGACCATCGGCTGCACCTTAAAGGATGCGGAAACCGGATATCTGGCAATGCATATCTGTCGTGTGACAAGCGGCGAACTGGACGCCGAAGAATAAAAGCAATCGAAGCACCAAAGAACAGATAAAAGTTTTAAGGATGCCGGAAAGCATCCGTATACAATATAAAATCAAACGAACAAATTTAAGAAATGGAGGAAATTATTATGAAATCATTCAATTATGTAATCACTGATGAGGTAGGTATTCACGCAAGACCGGCAGGTCTTCTGGTAAAGGAAGCAAAGAAATATGAGTCTGCGGTTACGATCGTAAAGGGCGACCGCAAGGCAGATGCAAGAAAGCTTATGATGTTAATGTCTCTCGGCGTAAAATGCGGCGAGGAGATCACAGTAGAGGTTGAGGGTGCTGATGAGGATGCTGCGGCAGCCGGCATGGAGAAGTTCTTTGAGGAGACACTTTAATCGATTGCATATCCTGTCACAGGGCAAAATGAGAGAATGCATGCGCGAGTCATGCGGAAATGGAGGCTGTGGTGGAAATATACGAGGGAAAGTCGATCTTTAAAGGGATCGCAATTGGAAAGATCTTTTACTATCAGAAGGGTGCGCAGCAGGTAAAACGCGAGAAGGTCGAGGATACGGCTGCAGAGAAAGCAAGATATGAGGCTGCCAGTGCAAAGGCATCCGAGCAGCTTCAGGCACTGTACGAAAAAGCGGTCAAGGAGGTTGGCGAAGCCAATGCGGCTGTCTTTGAGGTGCACATGATGATGCTGGAGGATGACGATTATGTTTCCTCTATCGTCAATATGATCGAGACACAGAATGTAAACGCAGAGTTTGCCGTGGCAACAACCGGCGATAACTTTGCGGAGATGTTCTCGCAGATGGACGATGAATATTTCAAGGCGAGAGCGGCTGATGTCAAGGATATCACAGAGCGTTTGATCTCTGTGCTCGGAGAGCAGGAGACCACAGGTGATATCGGGGACGAACCGGTGATCATTGTGGCGGATGATCTGGCGCCGAGCGAGACTGTTCAGATGGACAAGGAGAAGCTCCTTGCCTTTGTGACACGCCATGGATCCGCCAATTCCCATACAGCGATTCTCGCAAGAACCATGAACATACCGGCACTGATCGGTGTGGATATCCAAGAGGAGTGGAATGGCCACATGGCAGTGGTAGACGGTAGGAGTGGAAAGCTTTATATAGATCCGGAGGAGGAGATCCTTACAAAGCTGAAGGATGATCGGAAAAAGGAGCAGGAGGCAAGAGAACTGTTATCACTGCTTAAGGGCAAGGAGGATGTGACCGCAGACGGTAAGCATATCAAGCTGTATGCCAATATTGCCGGTGTCGGTGACGTTGCTAATGTTCTTGCCAATGATGCAGCGGGCATCGGACTTTTCAGAAGTGAATTTCTGTATCTGGAGGCAGAGGATTATCCGGATGAGGAGACGCAGTTTCTGGCTTACAAGCGCGTGGCTGAGACGATGGCAGGCAAGAAGGTGGTTGTTCGTACTCTTGATATCGGAGCCGATAAGCAGGTGGACTATTTCCATCTGGATAAGGAAGAGAACCCTGCCATGGGTTACCGTGCGATCCGTATCTGTCTGGACCGCCCGGAAATCTTCCGTACGCAGCTTCGTGCGTTGATCCGTGCCAGTGCTTATGGCGAGATCGCGATCATGTATCCGATGATCATTTCCGTGGAGGAGGTTCGCGAGATCAAGAAGATCGTTTTGTCCGTTAAGAAGGAGCTTGACGAGCGGGGCATCCCTTATGGAAGCTTTGAACAGGGTATTATGATCGAGACACCGGCGGCTGTCATGATGAGTGAGGAGCTTGCTGCTGAGGTTGACTTTTTCAGTATCGGAACAAACGATCTGACACAGTATACCCTGGCAATGGATCGTCAGAATATGAAGTTAGACACGATGTATGATCCGCATCATCCGGCAATCCTTAAGATGATCAAGATGACGATCGATAACGGTCATAAGGGCGGTTGCTGGGTCGGCATCTGCGGGGAGCTTGGTGCTGATACAACGCTGACAGAGACCTTTGTGAAAATGGGTATCGATGAGCTTTCGGTATCCCCGTCCTTTGTACTTCCGGTACGAAAGATCATCCGTGAGACAACGGTAAAATAGGTGTCCGATAAATAGGACAGATAATCCCTCTGTGTTTGTTGACTGAGAAGTCAGGGAAGCACAGAGGGAGATTGTATAAGCAATCGTACAGTGACGCGCAAAACGGGCAAGTCCAATTTGTTCTGGTATAGGAAAATGCTCGTAATGTGGTGGGAAGCAAGGGCAAGCTTACTCCTTTCTTCCGTAAATCTCACGAAATTGCCGCAAAGTGTATCCGGTGTATTTTTTGAATTGAGTTCCCAGATGGCTCTGCGAAGAAAAGCCTAAGTAAGTGGCAATTTCTATATAGGAATAATCCGAATAAATCAAAAGATTTTTGGCACGATTGATCTTTTCCTGAAGGATGTAATGGGAAATACTGACTCCTTCACATTGCTTGAAAAGCTGGGATAGATAATTGGGATTACAGTCTGCTTCAAGAGCAAGATCTTCTACAGTGATTCTATCGTGCAAATGAGAAAAAATATAATCCTTGCATTTGTTGATGCGGGGATTTTTTTGCTTTTGAGAGATTCCTTTTTGGTTTTCTTTGATATCATGTACCATTTCTGCATAATGAAATTCAGCCTTTTGAGCAAGTGGTTTGATCCGTGCGATATCATTGCAGTCCTCGATCTGCTGGATATAAGTGTCGCTTAACGAGAAGGAAATCTCCGGAGATAATCCGCCGCGGATGGCATAGCGGCTGGCAAGAGTGATAAGAACGATGCCGAGGTTCTTAAGATTGCGTACAGGATCCCTGGCAAGTGTACCGATTGATCCATCGTAATCCTCCTGCATGCTTTTTTCCAATTGGATCAAATCTCCGTTCTCGATGCTGCTAAATTCACGCACCTCCTGATCGTAAGGATTGTGGTGTACTGAGTTTTCCTGATTATCAAAAAGCAGATTATTAAAATTCTGCTGTACCTTTTCTTCTGAATCCTGATCTACACAGTTATCCTGTATTATCATCTCCGGAGAAGATTCTGTACCGGTTAGCATATGGTGAAGAAAAATCATATCATTCAAGTAAGTGGTCAGATCGACTTGAGGAATATACTTTTCAACGTTTTCCTCCAGAGAAAGCGAATCGTAGTTATGTGTCAGATAAACGGAAGCCGGAAAACAAACTGGTCCTGCAACGTAAATGAATTCGTCGGTATGGACAACACAGTAAATATTTTTTTGGTGAATTGCCTTCAGGCAGGGCATTGATTTCTGCGGCTTGTTCAGCAGATAATTACGAAATGACAGATTGCGCATATATGAATCCTGAAAGGAAAGCACTCCGCAATAAGAGAAAAGTATTTCCTGATTCAGGGAAAATTTATACACATAGGTGTGAAGCTTTTTGGAAAGATATTGAAGTAAAATAATGTCCTGCATTTTAAGCAACCTCCATGTATTAGTTCTTTAAGACATATTATATCAGGTTATATAAGAAAAATGTTAAAAATATAATAATTTTGATATAAAATGCAGTTTTTTTATCTTAAAATCTAGTTACAAATTAAGAAAAGACGGAAAACGAAAAACAGAAAACAGTTGTTTATTTTAAACAAAGAAAGGTACGGTTATTATGAAAGTAAAAGGTGTTAATTTAGGAAACTGGCTGGTTTTGGAAAAATGGATGAATCCGGCGTTGTTTGAAGGAACGACAGCGGAGGATGAGTACTGGCTGCCAAGGCAGTTGTCGAAGGAGGTGTATGAGGCAAGAATCAAGATCCATCGTAGTGAGTATATTACGGAACGTGATTTTGTAACAATCAAGTCCTGGGGGCTGGATGCAGTACGTATTCCGGTACCATATTTCATTTTTGGCGACAGAGAGCCGTTCATTGGATGTGTAGAAGAACTGGATAAGGCATTTAACTGGGCTGAAAAGTATGGCCTGAAGATTCTGATTGATCTGCATACAGCACCGGAAGGACAGAATGGATCTGACAATGGAGGAATATGTGGAGTTTGTAAATGGGCTCAGAATCCCGAGGAGGTTGAGTTTGTCCATACAGTATTGGAGAGACTGGCTCAAAGATATGGACACAGAGAAGGTCTTTGGGGAATCGAACTGATCAACGAGCCGGCATTACAGGGAGCATGGGAGTTACTGAATATTCAAAAAAGATATCCACCGGTAGATAAAGAGATGGCGAAGGGCAGTGCTCCGATTACTGTTGAGTTTATCCGGAAATTCTATCTGGATGCCTATGACCGTATTGAGAAGTATCTGGATGAGGATAAATATATCGTTATTCATGATGGGTTTGAGCTTACAATCTGGAAAGATTTTATGCGTGAAGAAAAGTACAAAAATGTAGTTCTTGATACCCACCAGTATCTGATGATGGCAGAAATGATGGGATGTGAGCAGACTGTAGAGGGCTATGAAAAATATGTGAAAGAGCATTTCATGAAAGAAATTGAAGAAATGCAGCAGTATTTCCCTGTGATCTGTGGTGAGTGGTGTCTGTTTAATTCTCTTGCCTGCGGCTGGGATACGAAGGGCGGTCAGACTGTTTTAAACGGACTGGAGGGAGCTTCGGTAGAAAGCTATTCGCCGGAGCAGAAAAAGGAAATATATCAGGCAGTTGCACGAATGCAGAAAGCAGCCTGGGAAAAGGGATCCGGTTATTTTTACTGGAGCTATAAATTATTGACAGACACAGTCAATACAGAAGGCTGGATTGGCTGGGATAGTTGGGATCTGGGACGTTGTGTTGATTTTGGATGGTTTCCGTTAGATAAATAAGCAATAGAAAGAGAGGTAACGAATATGAATGAGAATAAGATGAATCCAAATGCTAAACTTACATTTTTGGAGCGTTTTGCATATGGTATAGGAGATTATGCGGGAAACCTGGTTTATTCTGCAATCAGTGCATTTTTGCTGGTATATTATACGAATGTTGTTGGAGCAAGTGCAGCGGCTGCAGCGTCTATTATTGCAATTTCAAAGATTTTTGACGGTATTTCGGATCTGGTAATGGGATATATTATCGATCATACTCATAGTAAATGGGGAAAGGCACGCCCGTGGATCGCCAGATTGTGTGTGCCGTTAGCAGTATGTACGGTTCTTATGTTTACGGTTCCAACTGCATTTGTTGGGAAAACGCAGCTGGCATATATGTTTTTAACATATAATCTGGTTTCTACGATTTTTTATACAGGAATCAATGTTCCGTATGCAACCTTAAATGGTCTGATGACAACCAATCAGTATGAGAGAGGTTTGCTTGGAAATTTCCGTAACCTTTTGGCAACAGCAGGAACCATGACGATCAATACGGTTGTACTGAAAATGACAGCTGCTTTTGGTGGTGGAGATGTTTATTCCCAGAAGGGATGGACATTGACATTTGTTGTTTTGATGATTGTATTTGTTGTTTTAAACATGTTTACATTCTTTATGTGCAAAGAGCGTGTCGTAGAAGGTGGTTCTACTCAGAAAGAGGCAAAGGAAAATCAGGTTTCCTTTATCAAAGGCATTAAAGGATTGTTCGTCAATAAGTATTGGGTATTACTGGTAATTGCTATCTTTGCAATGTATTTTATGATGTCCTGCTTCTTCGGATCTGCCGTTTTTTTTGCACAGTATAATGTAGGAAATGCCGGTAAATATGCCATTATTTCTAACTGTCTTTCTATTGCACAGATTACATTCCTCTTTGTGACACCATTCATTATGAAAAAGGTTTCCAAGAAAAATCTGTTTATGTGTGGAATGGCAGTTTCCGGAATTGGATTTCTTCTTTCCGGTTTTACAACAGATGTAACAATGACCTGTGTATTATCTGTTGTAAAGGGTATGGGATTTGCATGTGGAGGAGCTTCTATGTTTGGTCTTCTTCAGGATGCAATCACATACGGAGAGTGGTACAACGGATATGGAACAGCCGGAATGGGAAATGCAGCATCTTCATTTTGTATGAAGGTTGGCTCCGGTATTGGTACAGCAGCACTTGGATGGGTGTTGGGCTTCGGCGGATTTGATGCAAAGAAGGCAGTGCAGTCTGCTAAGTCGCTGGCAGCAATTAATTGGTCCTTTGCATGGATTCCGTTTATTATGGTAGTGATCGTAGTGGTCTGCATGGTATTCTTTGATCTGGACAAGAAGTATGATCAGGTTCTTGCTGATCTGGAGCAGGGAAAACACCGTAAGGACAATTAATCGGCAGAGCAGTCATTGTGTATAGAGGAGGATTACCATGAGGGAATTGCAGGAAAAAGATATTCTATTTGGAGCAGCATATTATCCGGAGTATATGCCGTATGACCGGCTGCAGGAAGACATTGCTATGATGCAGAAAGCAGGAATGAATACGATTCGTATTGCAGAGTCAACCTGGAGCACATTAGAACCGGCAGAAGGTGTATACGATTTTTCCTATATTGATAAAACACTTGCGGCAGCAGAGGAAGCCGGAATGTATGTGATCATTGGGACACCAACGTATGCCATTCCCTCCTGGTTAGAAAAAAAATGTCCGGAAGTGATGGTGTTTGACGGGTATTCCAGAAAGAAATACGGAAAACGCCAGATCATGGATATCGTTCACCCGGTGTTTCGTAAATGCGCTGAAAATGTGATCTGTAAATTGCTTGAGCATACGGCAAATGTTTCCTGTGTGATAGGTTTTCAGATTGATAATGAGACGAAGCATTATGGAACAGCATCGCCACAGGTGCAGCGGATGTTCGTTGAATATTTAAAGACAAAATTTCATACGACCGAGCAGTTAAACGAAGTATTTGGCTTGCGCTACTGGAGTAATTCCATTTCTGATTGGTCGGATTTTCCGGATATGGCAGGCTGTATTCATGGTGGACTTGCCTGCGAATTTGCTAAATTCCAGAGAAGTCTGGCGGCAGAGTATTTAGTGTGGCAGTCAGAGCTTGTAAAAAAATATAAGAGGCAAGATCAGTTTATTACACATAATTTTGATTTTGAATGGAAAAAATTCGGAGCAGATATTGCGCAGGATGGGTATTCTTATGGTGTGCAGCCTGATATCAATCATTATGAAGCGTCTAAAGCCGTGACGATCGCAGGAACAGATATTTATCATCCGACGCAGGATGGTCTGACAGGAGCAGAGATTGGATTTGGTGGGGATTCTATTCGAACCCTTAAGGATGATGCATATATTGTGCTGGAATGTCAGGCGCAGGCATTTAAATATTGGACACCATATCCGGGACAGCTCCGTCTTCATGGATACAGCCATCTGGCAAGTGGGGCGGCAGGCGTTTTATACTGGAACTGGCATTCCATTCATGATGGATATGAAACATATTGGAAGGGTGTTTTGAGTCATGACTTTTCTACGAATCCGGTATATGAAGAGGCGGGAGAATTTGGGCGTGAGATTGCCCGGTTCGGCAGGGAGACATTGTGTATTTCCCGGAAAAATCAGGTGGCTGTGGTAATTGATAATCAGTCTCTGAGCAGCTTCAACTGGTTCCCGATTGACAAGGATTTAAGCTATAATGATGTGGTTCGCTGGATGTACGATTGTTTGTACGAAATGAACATCTCCTGTGATATCATAGACATTCACCAATTGGAAGAAAAATTTGATCAGGAACAAAAGCCGTATCAGATGATCGTTACACCTGCGTTATATAGTGTATCGGATGCATTTGTTCAGAAGATGAAGGGATTTGTGCAGGCTGGTGGAGTGGTTGTAAGCTCTTTTAAGTCTTTTGTGGCAGATCGTCAGTTAAGTGTGTATTCAGATGTGCAGCCTCATGGCATGACGGATTGCTTTGGTATGAGCTATAATCAGTTTACGGAGCCGGGACGGGCAACGGTTGCAGGAGAAAATATTTTATATTTTGCTGAATTGTTGAAACCGGATACGGCTCAGGTGATAGAGTCATATGAGCATAAATACTGGGGAAAATATGCCGCGATCACTAAAAATGCTTTTGGACAGGGATATGGTTATTATATTGGCTGCTATGTAACGAAAGAAAGACTGAAGAAAATATTTAAGGATGCTGTTGTTTGTGCTCAGGTTCAAAACTATTTCGATGACGAAATAAAATGGCCTGTGATCATTCGCAGCGGCATTAATGAGAAAAAAGAAACAATTCATTATGCTCTTCATTACAGTGAGGAAGCGGAGAGTTTTATTTGCCCATTCGAAAAGGTGGAGGATCTTCTGTCAGGTAATATCTTTATGAAGGGGCAGAGTATTCCGATGAAGGATTGGGGTGTCCGGATTTTGAAAGAGTATGAAGGAGAGTAATCATGAAATTTACATTTGTGGAAAGTGTTGGAAAACAAAAACTCTTAAGAAATGAGAAAACAGTAGATTTTATTGATGATACAGGAGTAGAGGATCAGGTAATTAATATTTATCCTCAGATAAAATACCAGACCTTTGAAGGGTTTGGTGGAGCAATTACTGATGCTGCAGGTTATGTATTTCAACAAATGAATGACGTGCAGCAGAAGGAGCTGCTCACAAAATATTTTGATCCGGATCACATGAACTATGTTAGAGTGCGGATTCATATGGACAGCTGTGACTTTTCGACTCATTTGTATTCGGCGATAAAAGACCCGCAGGACAGAGATTTGGAATCATTTGATTTTACGGATACAGAGAAATATATTCTGCCATTGTTGGAGGCTGCACAGAAAACAGCGCAAAGACCATTAAAAATAATGCTGTCACCGTGGTCTCCGCCTGCATTTATGAAGACAAATGGTGCCCGTAAAAATGGTGGAAGTCTGAAAAGAGAGTTTTATCCCTTATGGGCAAAATGTATTTGCCGATACATTGCAGAGTTTGAGAAACGCGGATATGAGGTGGAGCAGATTTCTGTGCAAAATGAACCAAAAGCTGTTCAGACATGGGATTCCTGTGTGTATTCTTCAGCTCAGGAAAAGGAGTTTCTTTCGGAATATCTGTATCCGGCTATGGAGCGGGCAGGACTGGAACATGTGAAGGTGTTTGTGTGGGATCATAATAAGGAACGTGCTTTTGAAAGGGCATGTGAGTTGATCGATGAAAAGACGGATCACATGATTGACGGAGTTGCATTTCACTGGTACAGTGGAGATCATTTTGAGGCACTGGATCTTATTCGGAAACAATTTCCGGATAAGAAACTGATTCTGTCAGAAAGCTGTCTGGAATACAATAAATTTAATCCGTCCGCAGAAGAAATTAATGCGGGACGTCTGGCACATGATATGATTGGGAATTTAAATCATGGATTGAATTCATTTTTTGATTGGAATATCCTTTTGGATAAAGAGGGAGGTCCCAATCATGTTGGAAATTATTGTGATGCCCCTTTTCTGTATGATGTGGAACACAAAGAGCTGATACAGCGAATGAGTGCGGATTACTATTGGCATTTTTCGCATTTTATCCGGGAGGGTGCGGTAAGGCTTGGTTTCAGCAGATATACAGATGCAATTGATGTGACCGCCTGGGAAAATCCCGACGGAACCATTGTTTTGATCCTGTTAAACCGCGGTGTAGAAGCTGTGCCGGTGCACATAAGGCTTCAAGGAAAGGAAGCGGATATTACGGTATCGGCGCGAAGTATTGTCAGCGGTGTTGTTAGCGGTCGGTAGATGGAAATACGGACGTTTTTAAAATTGAGAGGAGAGAAAGATGATTAGAAATCCAATTTTACCGGGTTTTAATCCGGATCCCTGCATCTGCAGAAAGGGAGATGATTACTATATCGCAGTATCGACATTTGAATGGTTTCCGGGAATCCCGATCTATCATTCCAGAGATATGAAAAACTGGGAGCTTTATACACATGTGCTGACAGACGACAGTAATCCTGATCTGAAGAAGCTGCCGTCCGCTAAGGGAATATGGGCACCATGCCTGACCTACTGCGAGCAGGAGGATCTGTTCTATGTGATCTACGGTGTGATGAATTCGATGAATGCACGTTACTTTGATGTGGATAATTTCCTGATCACGGCAAAGGATATTAAGGGACCGTGGAGTGAGCCGGTTTATTTGCATTCCTCCGGCTTTGATGCATCGATCCTTCACGATGATGACGGCAGAAAATATATTGTTTCTCTGGACTGGGAGACAAGAGAGGGCTATGAGAAGCCGGGCGTGATCGCACTTTCCGAGTATGATCCGGAGAAAAAGGAGATCATCGGCTATCCGAAGCGCATCTGGCGTGGAGGCACAGACCGTGGCTGCATCGAGGCACCGCATCTTACCAAACGGAACGGCTATTATTATATTATGTGTGCCGAGGGTGGTACAGGCTATAACCATTGTGTGACGATGGGGCGTTCCCAAAACGTATGGGGACCGTATGAGGGAGATCCGAAGAATCCGATCGTAACCTCCAATCCGGTGGTATCCAATGAAAGACACGATCCGGATCATCTGAAACCGAAATATTTCAACCCGGATGTCGTGCTGCAAAAGGCGGGACACGGAAGCTATGTCGAGACACAGCTTGGTGAGATATATCTGGTGCATCTGTGCTCAAGACCATTCCGACCGGAGCTTCGCTGCACACTGGGACGTGAGACGGCGATCCAGAAAATGGAGTGGACGCCGGACGGCTGGCTGCGTATGGCGGACGGCACCAATATCGCAAAGGAATACTGCGAGGAGAGTGCACTGCCGGAATACAAGGTACCGCAGATCCCTGATTTTGATGACTTTGACGACGAGGAGCTTGGCAATTTCTATTATGCACCGCGTATCATGCCACAGAGCTTTGCCGATATTCATGCACGAAAAGGGTATGTCCGATTAAGGGGACAGGAGTCAAGAACCTCCCTGAATAAGGTGAGCATTCTTGCAAGAAAGCTGACAAGCGTTTATGCGACGATCACGACCAAAATGGAATTTGTGCCGGAGGTGCATCAGCATTCCGCAGGACTGATCCTGTACTATGATAATATGAATTATATCAACCTGCGCAAATATTACAGCGAGACGCTCGGACAGAGTGCCATCTCCATTATAGCATTGGAAAACGGGGTGAAGACAGAGTTTGTTAATACCCGTACCGGCGTAGAGGATGTACCGATCTATTTCCGCCTTGAAATTAACGGAAAACATTCACAGTTTTACTGGGGATATGATGGCTCCCATTACGAAAAGATCGGCATTCCGTTTGACACGACAAAGTTCTCCGATGAGTATTGCAAATACGGAGAATTCACGGGAACAATGGTCGGCATTACCTGTGCGGACCGCGTAAAACACAAGCATTATGCGGACTTTGATTTCTTTGAATATTGTGCCAAAGAAGACAAAGCGGTGGAATAGAAAATGAAAGGGAGCTCTTCTTGATTTTTTTTGATATTTATAAGATAATTATGCTACGGGTGAGAACGGAAATGGGAGGACAAGGGAATGAACACATCCGAATTGGTGTCCAAAAGTATGGACATTATCGTGCATTATTATCAAAATGATATTCAGCCCTTTGTGGACGTTATGCATGAGGAAATTGACTGGTACGGACCGTGCGAGGGGCAGGTTATTCATTCTAAAAAGCTGCTCACGCAGACATTTGCGCAGGAGGATAATCCGCTGACCTTTGAGACGATTGATATGAAATCATCGCTTCTGTGGAAGGAGCGGGACACCTGTGAGATCCTTGTGACCTTCCTGGTGGATACCTTTTATCCGGACAATAAAGTGATCCGCTGTGACCAGAGGATCCTGTTAAACTGGAAGGAGGTCCGGCAGACGGCTGAAGACGGGCATTACAGCGTTGAGCCGAAGATCCGAACCTGCTTTATTGCGAATGCGATCCCGATGGATGGCAGAGACGTGATCTATCCCGTACATTTTACGGATATGCCGGTCGCAAAGATGTTTAGCATAACGACTGCTGTAAAGCATCTGATGATCCGGGGCAGGGACAACAGTCTTTTATATCTGGCGGACAATGAGGTGCTTCATGTGAAGAGTATGGGACATTACACCGAGATTTACTGTGTGAATAATATCTATGAAAGCTCGGAGGGAATCTCTGCGATACAGGAGAAATACCCGGATGTCTTCCTGCGCATCCACAAGAGTCATCTGATCAATCCGGCGTTTGTGCAGTCGGTCAAAAGGTATGAGGCAGTGATGACGGATGGCAGCAGTGTGCCGATCTCCACGAGAAAGTATGCGGCGATCCGCAGGCAGATTACCGACCAAAAATAAAAATATTATAAAGTTTACAAAAGTCGATCTCAAAGAACTTGACTTAAAGTGAACTTTAAGTGTTATACTTGCGTTGTTGGGTGAAACAACGCAAGTTTTTTTACAACCGGTTTCCGGTAGAAATAAATGAGAAAACAAGGAGGAAAGAACATGTATTTAGAGCAGATCAATGGACCTGAGGACGTGAAGAAGTTATCCGGAGAGCAGCTGACACAGCTCGCAGATGAGATGAGACAGGCTCTTTTAAAACGAGCAAGTATCCATGGCGGTCATTTCGGGCCGAATTTCGGAATGGTGGAAGCAACGATTGCACTTCATTACGTGTTTGAATCACCAAAGGATAAGATTGTATTTGATGTGTCCCATCAGACATATCCACATAAAATGCTGACCGGCAGAAAGGATGCGTATCTGTATGAAGAGCATTACGATGATGTGACCGGCTACAGCAGTCCGCAGGAAAGTGAGCATGACCACTTTACGGTAGGTCATACGTCTACCTCTGTCAGTCTGGCATGCGGCATGGCAAAGGGACGTGACCTTAACGGCGGAACAGGCAATGTGATCGCTGTGATCGGAGACGGTTCTCTCAGTGGAGGTGAGGCATTAGAGGGACTGGATTTTGCTGCAGAGCTTGAGAGCAATCTGATCATTGTTGTCAATGATAATGATATGTCCATTGCTGAAAATCATGGAGGCTTATACAGCAATCTGAAGCTTTTGCGCGACACAAAGGGACAGGCAGAATGCAATCTGTTCCGCGCAATGGGACTGGATTATGTGTACGTTGATGAGGGCAACAATGTGCAGGCGCTGATCGAGGCATTTCAGAGTGTAAAGGACAGCGACAAGCCGGTTGTCGTTCATATCAAAACTCTCAAAGGAAAGGGCTATGCGCCGGCAGAGCAGAACAAAGAGGCATGGCATTACAATGCACCATTTAATATTGAGACCGGAGAGGCGCTCGATCAGCCGCAGGGCGAGGATTATTCCGATATTACGGCTGAATTTCTGCTTGATAAGATGAAGAAGGATCCGGCTGTTGTTGCGATCACCTCTGCAACACCGACCGTTTTAGGCTTTACCAAGGACAAGCGTGATCTGGCAGGCAAGCAGTTTGTCGATGTGGGAATCGCTGAGGAGACAGCCGTTGCACTTGCATCCGGAATTGCCGCAAACGGTGGAAAGCCGGTCTGGGGTGTATACAGCACCTTCGTACAGAGAACCTATGATCAGATCGCACAGGATCTTTGCATTAACAATAATGCCGCAACGATCGTAACCTTCTGGGGAACCGTTTACGGAATGAACGATGTGACACATCTCGGTCTGTATGATATTCCGATGATGGCAAATATTCCAAACCTTGTTTATCTGGCACCAACCACCAAGGAAGAGTATCTGGCGATGCTTGACTGGAGTCTGGAGCAGAATGAGCATCCGGTAGCGATCCGTCTTCCGGGCGGTCCTGTTGTGTCTGACGGACAGAAGGTAACAAAGGATTTCTCTGACCTGAATAAATATGAGATCACCCAGAAGGGACAGAAGGTGGCAGTCATCGGTCTTGGTACCTTTTATTCTCTGGGACAAAGCGTTGCAAAGGAACTTGAGGAAAAGACAGGCACAAGGGCAACCGTGATCAATCCATATTATATTACCGGTATTGATCAGGACATGTTAGAGAATCTTAAGAAGGATCATGATGTTGTGATCACGCTGGAGGACGGCATCCTGGATGGAGGCTTCGGTGAGAAGATTGCACGTTTCTACGGAGACTCCGATATGAAGGTATTAAACTACGGATTGAAGAAGGAATTTTTAGACCGTTATGACGCTGCTGAAGTTGTGAAGGAGAACCGGCTGACTAGGGAGCAGATTACAGAGGACGTTATGAATCTTGTGTAACTCACGGGAACATACAAAAGGAAATGAATTGCTACAAATCCTTTGTGATCTCAAAGAAAGCCACTGCACTGGCAGCAGCCACATTGAGGGAATCGACACCGTGGGACATTGGGATCATCACAGTGTGGTCACAGGCATCAATTGTCTCCTGCGAAAGACCTTCCCCCTCGGTTCCGAGGACGATGGCAAGCTTCGAAGCATTTGCAAGCGTGGGATCCGTAATGGACAGAGACTGATCCTTGAGTGCCATGGCAATCGTGATAAAACCAAGCTCCTGAAGCTGTTTTATATATGATCCGGCGGATGCGTTGTCTTGCTCTGTGGCAGAGGATGGACCGGATGGCAGATAGGTCCACGGAATCTGAAAAACAGTTCCCATACTCACGCGGGCGGCACGGCGGTAAAACGGATCACTGCAGGCAGGTGTCAGAAGGACTGCATCCATGTGGAGTGCTGCAGCCGATCGGATAATAGCGCCGACATTCGTGGGATTTACAACGTCCTCCAGAATGGCGATTCGTCTGGCATTCCGGCAGAGCCCTTCGACGGATCTTAAAGCAGGACGGCGCATTGCACAGAGCGCACCTCTTGTGAGAGCAAAGCCGGTCAGCTTTGTTAATATCTCATAGGGCGCTGTGTAAACCGGAATATCCGGACATCGGGATATGATACCGGCAAGCTTGGTGTCCGGATGCTTTGTTTCAGCGAGAAGAGAGATCGGTTCACATCCCATATTCAGCGCACGCTCGATCACTTTGGGACTTTCGGCGATAAAAATACCGCCATTTGGTTCATAATAATGTAAAAGCTGTGATTCGGAGCAGCGTGCGTATATATCAAGCTCCGGAGCCTGAAAATCAGTAATTGGGATAATCTCTGCCATGGGAACCTCCTGTTAGTGGAATTATAAATGCACAATACAATGTAACATACAAGTTCTATTCTGTCTATGATACGCTTGTTTTCTGTTTATATATTATAAAAAGCAAAATTTATTCTAAATATAATGTTTCGTCCATATCTGGTTGTAAGCGACCAGATGTTTTTGATTTGTAATGATAGGATATTGACAAAAAAACATCATAAGAGTATAGTGGTGATAGAAAAATGATAAAATACCATCATAGAGATTAGGGGATACAATTTGGACATTACAATTACAGATATTGAAAAGTACCTTGAAGAAGTAAAAGCAGCGATCAATGCGGGCTGTTATCGAATAGAGATGAATGATAACAGGAAAGACAATCAGGATTTGTTTTTAGATTATATTATTAGCGAGGAAAAGAGAAAACAAATACTTTTGAGTCTTGAAGCTACAGATTTCTCAGAGATTAGACATAATACTCATAGAGGGTATGAGCATGAACTGTTATATGTATTTGGCAAAAATGTTAATTTGTTGCGTAGATTTTTGCCCGGAGAAGAACAGGTATCACTGTATATAAAGTTTAATAAATTAGAATCAAGGTATGTAATTGTAATTTCATTTCACAAGCAGAAGTATCCAATAAAGTATATGTTTAAATAGACAATTGAAAAATAGAAGGAGGACAATAAAATGGTAAAGGAGAAAAAGTTTGATTTTTGTACTTCATGCAGAAAAGAAACATCATACAAAATAATTAAGAAAACTGTACAAAAAGTAATTAAGGACAAATCTTATGAATTTAAAATTGCTGTTGCAGTATGTGATGAATGTGGAAAGGAGATGGATATTCCAGGTCTTTTCGATTTGAATATAAAATCTATTGACGAACAATATAGACAGGCTGAAGGATTGATCAGTATTGATGATATTCAGAAAATTATGGATATTTATAATATAGGGAAAGCACCTTTATCGATTGCACTGGGGTTTGGTGAAATAACAATTACCAGATATTTGTCAGGACAGATGCCTTCCAAAAAGTATTCTGATATTATTAAGAAAGCGTTGTCGTCACCTAATTATATGATAAAACTTTTGAATGATAATGCTGAGAAGATGGGAGAAACTGCGTATCAGAAAGCTATAAAGGCGGCTGAAGAAATAGCAGGGTTATTTTGTGTTTCAGATAAAATGTTATTAACAATATCATATATATTTGAACAAATGAGGGAAGTTACTCCATTGGCGCTTCAAAAGATTCTTTATTTTATACAGGGGATTTATATGGTTTTATTTGGCAAACCTTTGTATAAAGAGGACTGCATGGCTTGGATTCACGGTCCGGTTTATGAGGAAGTATATGATTTGTTTAGAAACTTCAAATATAATCCGATCGAAGATGAAAGATTTGCAATCTTTAAAGATAGATTTGAAGAATTGGATGAACACGAAAAAATGGTCATTGATTTGGTGATTAACACATTTGGAAAATATAGTGGTAAAGTATTAGAAGATATCACACATGAAGAAAATCCTTGGAAGAATGCCCGGATGGGATATGAAGCCTCAGAACCTTCTAGAGAAATAATCAGCAAAGATGAAATTAAAAATTATTTTGAAAGTGTTGCTGATAAATATGGTGTCGATACAGAAGAAAAATTAAATTGCTATATTCAAAGCTATATGAAATGATGTTATGGAGATAAAATCTTGAGAGTAGGTCATCTTCAAAGAATATAGCCTATAAAATGCTCCGTCAGTGTTGCTGATGGGGCGTTTTCTGTTTTTATTGACAACATAGCCAACTTTATATAAAATTGAGACAGGGTGTATCACATGGAGGATTGTTTTATGAGCCGGTTACAGAAGAAGGAAAGTCTTAAAGAAGCGAGGAGAAGGTTGATCATAGACACGGCTTTTCGAATTTTTGTGGAACAGAAGATCGAGCCGGTCAGCATGGGAGAGATTGCAAGTGCCGCAGGAATAGGGCGGGCTACATTATTTCGTTATTATGCGAATAAGCTCGAGCTGGTGGTTGCTGTCTGTGCTGCCAAGTGGAAGGAGTATCTGGATGAGCTGGATGCAAAGCGTCCATTGTCATCGATCGGAGATATTCCGGCGATCGACCGTTTTACCTTTACACTGGACAGCTATATTGACATGTACCGGTATCACAAAGACCTGTTGCAGTATAATGACAATTTCAATCATTATGTCACGCATGAAGGCGTAAGAGAGGAGCAGCTGGAGGAATTTCATGCATCGCTCTATTCGGTCGATACGAGACTGGAATGGATGTATGAGAAAGCTAAGGAGGATCATACGTTCCGCACGGATATTCCGAGAGAGGAATTTTTTCGTGTGACCGTGCATACGATGATGACGGCATGTGCCTATTATGCGGGCGGTTTTATCTGGGGATCAGAGGACAACAAGGATTATACTTCGGAGTTACTCAGGATCAAGGAAATGATCTTAAATTATGCAAAAACCTCTGAGTGACAGAGAGGAAGTCAATGTTTGTTGTGTGTGCCGACGAGGGAAATAAGTGATGCATGACACAATGTACCCTCGGAATCTTCTAAACGAAGATACCGGGAGTACATCGCAAGGAAAAGGAGGAAGATATGAAACAAAGAAAACGAGGAATAAGGCGGATGTTTGCCGGAGCCATGGCGGCTCTTATGGTGCTGTCAGCGGTGAATGTGAGCGGCTGGGACGTGATGAATGCGAAGGCGGAGGAGACTACAACGGAAAAAGCTCCACAAACCTTATGCATAATGGATGATAACTCGAAATTTAGATATATTATTTTGAACGGGGAACTTCAAGATGATGAAGTTTCCGATAATGCGAATACGTTATACGCGGGAACAAATTGGTATTATGATAGTGCGAAGAATCAGCTTGTACTCCAAAATGCGTCTGTTCAAGATATTACTGTTGAAGGTGGTGATCTTACCGTTTTGTTATCCGGGGGAAATACCTTGAGTGGAGAGATTAAGTTTAATGTAGATGGTGGAAGTAATACACTGGAAATAAACGGTGGCAATGATAATGGAAGTCTGATCGGAAATGGTGAGATTACTGTTGGAGTTAACTCTGAACAGACAAACAATCTGAAGATTACGGGAGCAACAACAGAAACTGTCGATATCGAATGTAATGGTGATTTGACAATAGAGAAAAGTCATATTGTTGCCTGCGTTGATAAATTTCAATCAGTACTTTCGGGTAATACAGTAAGTATAACGGATAGTTATGTTAAAGCTAAGAGTACCGAGGATATGGCGAGTTCAATTTCATCAAAGAATGGAATTACTATATTAGGCAGTCAGATTCTGGCGGAAACTGGTAAAGTATTTGGAGAAAATGATGTAATACAAAATGTTAATAGTAGCAACTCTGTTATCACAAAGAAATGGAAAGACTATGAGACGGGTGTTGATGTAACGAAAACATCTGTATATGGTAAAGCCACTTTAAAAGAAGATTTAACGATTGCAAGTGGGGAAAGCATTGAATTTGAGAGTGGTGCGAGCATTACCAATCCGGAGAAACTCACTTTGGAAGATGGTGCGAGTCTCTTGGTGGATGGAGCAGAGCATGCACATAACACAGACGGTGATGTTACATACACTTGGAAAGATGACAAGGAACATATAAAAAATGTGGCATGCAAGGACTGTCCGATCGGATATGTGACGAAGAAAACAGAAACTCACAGCATCGGCGAGAATGGTTTCTGTGCATGTAATAATGTATATCAGCCGGCAAATCTCACCACAGACAAGTATGATATAGATGAGGACGGTAGCAAGGATGCGGTTTACGAGATCAGTAATGCAGGTCAGCTTTATTGGTTTGCCGGGCTTGTAAATGGTACACTTTCGGGCGTGACGCAGAATACATCAGCCAATGCAGTTCTGACAAAAGATATTGTTGTGAATAAAAATGTTCTGAAGCCAGATGGAACTTTGAATGACGGAACATTTAAGGAATGGGCACCGATTGCTACTAGCGCAAGTCCATACACTGGTATATTTGAAGGGCAAAACCACACAATCAGTGGAGTGTATTTCAATCAAGAGGATAGTTATGATGTAGGATTGTTCGGTCGTAACAATGGTAAGATTGCCAATGCAGGTATTTTGGATTCTTATTTCTATGGTACCAGCAAGGTAGGAGGCGTGTGTGGAAATAATTATACCGGAACTATCACAAACTGTTATAATACCGGCAGCGTCAGTGGTTTCGGAACTCTAGGAGGCGTGAGCGGATATAATTATACCGGAAGAATCACAAACTGTTATAATACCGGAAACGTCAGTGGTAGTAGCGGTTTTGTAGGAGGCGTGAGCGGAGATAATAGTAAAGGAACTATCATCAACAGTTATAATGCCGGCAGCGTCAGTGGCTTAGAATATGTAGGAGGCGTGAGCGGAGATAATGATACCGGAAGCATCACAGACTGCTATAATATCGGTAGCGTCAGTGGTAGTGAAGGTAATGTGGGAGGTGTGAACGGAAATAATAATGGAGGAACCATCACAAATAGTTATAATGCCGGTAGCGTCAGTGGTATAGAACGTTATGTAGGAGGCGTGAACGGATGGAATAATGGAACTATCACAAACTGCTATAATGTCGGTAGTGTTAGTGGTAGTGGATATGTAGGAGGCGTGAACGGATGGAATAACGGAACCATCACAAACTGTTATTATGACAGCACCATTTATACTGGAAATGCGATAGGCAATGATAAGGGAACAACCAAAAAAGTCGAAGGCAAAACGATAGATGAGTTTAAGACCGGTGAAATTGCTTATCTCCTGTCACAGGGCTGCACAATCGATGAAGTGACTTATGATGGCACAATCTGGGGACAGACCATCGGAAAAGACACTTATCCGACTTTAGGTGGATCTAAAGTTTACAAGAATGCTACCTATAAAGGATGCGAGGGCAAAACTGGGGATGCAGTGTCCTATGAATATTCCAATACAGAGAAGAATACCT